>JABIBH010000106.1 GCA_018652925.1 bacterium
CCAAGGCAGCTGTGCTTGGCTTCCGCAAGGAGCAGGAAGTTACTGTTGAAGAGTCTGATACATGGTCACACACTTTCACTCTGGATGGCACAACTCCATCGGCAAGTTTTGATTTCAAAATGAGCCAGGAAACTGCAAATCTGTTTACTGATTGTTGTCTGAACATCCTGGACAGCAGCGGCGTACAAGTCAGAAAAGGCAGTTTCGATGGAGAGACTGGTCATACTGGAATCAGTCTGCCATCGGGTTCTGAAAGTGCTACTTATACTGTGAAAGTTGTCGGTGGATTTGCGTTGGCAGAAAAACAGGCAGAGTGGGGCTTTGATGTTGTGGAGATGTATAACTTTGCATCGCCAGTTACCGGGTCAGTAAAACGAGCTGGTGGCGGATCATTGAAACTTTATTGTGGTGTCCCTTGTGACATCGATGTGAGTTTTGATGGCACTTGGGCAGAGACTCCAGAGGGAATGCATCCTTATGGTGCTGTAAGATTCATGGACAGCAATCTTGATGACGAAATGCCAGCTGACAAGGGTGGCAGACTTGTGATGGAGATTCCTGTTTTTGTTAAATAAATAAGTTTTGTAAATTAATCACCTGTCTTCAACTGAGGGCAGGTGATTTTTTGATTGGAGAGTTGATGGCTTTTTCATCGATAATTAGAAAAATGTTTGGTTCAAGCATGACACCACCAGATAGTGCCAACACGATGAGCAGAAATGCCGAATGCTGGTGTGGTAGTGGTAAGAAATATAAGCAGTGTCATTTTGAATCGGACAGAAGATATTTTACTGCCAGGCAGAATGAGGGTTGTGGGTCTGGTGGCTGACGGAGATAGCTGCTGGGAAGTTTCTCAGATTATAGTTTTCTACATGTGTAGAAAAAAGGGCAACCAAGCGGTTGCTCTTTTTGTTTAATGTGGGTTTTGTGCTTTCATAATTATGGTAGCTTAGACATCTAATATGCTCTGCGAGAAAGTTGATAATGGAAAACAAATGTGAGTTGTATTTTCTAATCATTTAAAACAGCCTTAAAATGCTGAATAGGAGCTCGTTATAAGAGGTTTTTGTATTTATGAGTAATTATTAAAATAAATTAAATATAAGTAAACGAAACAATAGTTACTACGACTGTATTATGAGGTTTTGTTTTAATGAATTAACTGGGTGGGTTCATGAGGATTACAATAGTTGCTATTTGTGCTTGTTTAATCATCTCAGCAATATGGGCTCCATGCATACAAACATGGAATGGTTATCCAAAAGGAGAAGGGACTTATTCATTTTTGAATAACATCTGCCATCAATACCCCACTAGATGTTTTTGGGTGACAGACCGTCCTGTGGGGCTTTGCTCTCGCTGCATAAGTGGATACTTAGGGCTAGTGATTGCAGCAACAGTTATTCCGATGAAAAGAAAGTACACGGCAAGGTTGGCAGTAGGGATTGGACTTGTCTTATGTGCAATAATGGACCCGCTAATACAGCTTAATATTGTGTATGAGAGCACAAACGGAATCCGGTTATTGACCGGTGGGGTTGGAGGGATTGGTGTGTTTAATATCATCAATCCAAGATACAGTAAACCATTAATTGGAGGAGACAGAACATGAGATCGTTCGTAATGTTTATCTGTGTAATGTGTGTTGCATTTGTTGCGTCAGCTGAGGTAGTAGAGCTACCAAACAGTAGTGTTGTTGTTGTCAAAACAATGGATACCATTTCTGCTTCAGAATATGCATCTGGGCAGGAAGTAGTACTTGTTGTCGCTGCAGATGTTAGAATCAATGGAAAGGTTTTAATTGCTGCTGGCGCACCCGCCTTTGGATTTATTGAAGAAGCAAAAGGCTCTGGAATGGCTGGAATTGCTGGAAAACTTTCATTGTCTATAAACTCAGCTACCGCTGTTGACGGAACTATTGTTCAGGTAACTGGAAAAATGTTAAGCCAGGGTGATTCAGAAGTAGGCGGGACAGTTGCTGTTGGCGTTATATTGTGCCC
>JABIBH010000107.1 GCA_018652925.1 bacterium
AGCCCGCACAGCTTGCCGCCATCCATCACAGGCATGTGTCTGCAATGAGCTTCAGTCATCATTGCCATAACTTCTTCAACATCGTTATCAGGTTTGATATAGATAATCCGATGGCTCATAACCTCGCCAACTTTTGTATCGCGGGAATTTTTGTTCATCAGGGCAACTTTTGACAAGTAATCACGCTCTGTGAAAATCCCTGAAACAGTTTCACCATCAATGACAAGCAGTGACCCGATGCCAAACTCTACCATCTTGGAAATTGCATCGTAGACGATTGTTTCAGGCTCTACCGAATAAATCTTGTTGCCTTTAGCTGTGATAATATCACTTACTTTGGTCATGGTGACTCCTTTGAGGTTGTTAATAATATAAAGACCCTACACAAAATCTGCTGATTGTGCGACAAGTTTTTTTAGGTTACTTTCAAAAGAACAAAAGGGGCAACAATGATAGTAGGAATTGGTACAGATCTGGTTGAAGTTAAAAGAGTTGAGAAACTTCTTAAAGATAAAGAGCAATTCAGAGATCACATGTTTACTGCTGGCGAAATTGCAGCCAGCGATGGAAACGTACGCGCTGCTGAAAAGTACGCTGCCAGGTTTGCTGCAAAAGAAGCTGCGGTCAAAGCGCTTGGTACTGGGCTTCGCGGGGGTATAGAGTGGCGCGATATTGAATTGTTGAACGACGAGCTTGGTAAGCCGTCATTGTTTTTTCATGGTAAAGCCAAAGAGCTGGCTGACAGTCTTGGTATCACTGGCAGTTTTGTATCGATATCTCATTTGAAAGAGATTGCCTGTGCGGTAGTTGTGCTGGAGGGATGAGAGATTTCAAAAGTGTAGAATAATTGCCATCATTTTCTAAATGCTGTATAATCATTAAACGTCAACCATCATAGTTTCCAAGGGGGATAAGCACAATGGCATTATTGATTTATCCGATATTGTACTGTTTGCAGGCGATATGGGTGGTTACAACTTCAGAAGTGATTTTTATCAGGATGGCGTGTTGAACCTTGTCGATATAGTTTTTATGGCTGGTAGCGTTGGAGGCAACTGCCAATAGAGATATAAAAAAAGAGCCGGGTTTATTAACCTGGCTCTTTTTCTGTTATTAAACTACTCGGCTGCAGGTGGAGTAGGTGCAGCTCTTGCATCAAGTTCACGATCCATCATAAAGATGCCATGACCGGTATCACCCAACATTTTGAGTTTACCGCAGATTGAATCAACAGTTGCCTCTTCTTCAACCTGTTCGCTTATGAACCATTGCAACATGTTGTCAGTTGCATGATCTTTTTCCTGGTGAGCAATATCAACAATAGCGTTGATGTTTTTGGTCATAAATTGCTCGTGAGCAAGAGATGCTTCAAACATTGCCAGTGGTGAGTTCCATTTGGTTTCTGGAGCATCAACTCCTTTTAAAACCACTTTGCCACCAACAGCATTTACATAATCATATAATTTCATGGCGTGGAACAGCTCTTCCTGAGCTTGCATGCGCATCCAATGAGCGAAGCCGTCAAAGTTGTTACTTTCACACCAGGCAGCCATCGACAGATAAAGATATGAAGAAAAGAATTCTTCGTGGATTTGTGTGTTTAATGCGTCTTGCATTTTAGCTGAAAGCAAAGGACATCCCCCGTTGTAGAAAATGGTAATTCATTTATACTAATTTAAGGCACGGACAGGAATTTACAAGCTTTGTTAAAAGTTGATAAAAGTTGATAAAAGTTGATAAAAGTTGACAAGATTTGTCTTGTTTACGATATTGTGCTTATCAATTCCCGAAAGGACAAACAATGCCGAAGACAAAACTGTGTGATTTCAGCATCAGTTACATGCAGGTTCTCGATGAAAATGGCGTGGTTGATACTGACCTGGAACCATCACTATCAAAAGAACAACTCGTTGAACTATATAGACATATGCAGTGGGGCCGTATTACTGATGAGCGGATGTTGAAGCTCCAGAGACAAGGTCGTATTGGTACTTTTGGACCAAGCATTGGTCAGGAAGCTGCCCATTGTGCATCGATGTTCTGCATGCGTGACGATGACTGGTTTGTAGGCTGTTTTCGTGAACATGGCGCCCGATTGATGCGTGGCGAGAGCCTTGTAAAACAGCTCAACTATTTCAATGGCTACACTGAAGGCAACATTGGAGGTAATCCAAGAAACTTGCCAATATCGGTAATTGTTGGAGCTCAGAGTCTGCACGCAGTTGGTCTGGCTTATGCCAGCAAATTGAAGGGCGAAGATTCTGTTGCGATAGTTTATCAAGGTGATGGCGCAACAAGTCAGGGCGACTTTCATGAAGCGCTGAATTTTGCATCGGTCTGGAATGTACCAGTGATATTTCTAGTGCAGAACAATCAATGGGCAATTTCAGTACCACGGGAGAAGCAGACCAAATCAAAATCGATTGCTCAAAAAGCTATCGCTTATGAAATGCATGGCATTCAAGTTGATGGTAATGACCCATTGGCGGTTTATGCAGCAACTGCCGAGGCAGCTGAGCGTGCCAGAAACGGTGAAGGCCCAACACTCATTGAAGCGGTTACCTACAGAATGATGATGCATACAACAGCAGATGATCAATACAAGTACAGAACCAAAGAGGAAGAAGATAGCTGGAAACCGAAAGATCCTCTGATCCGATTCAAGAAATATATGGAAGACAAAGGTTTTTGGGATAACAAAGCTGAAGAAAAACTTCAGGCTGAATTGAAGGCAGATTGTGATGCTCAGGTAAAAGAGTTTGAATCACAGCCTGATTTCCCGCGTGATGTCTCATTTGAACATGTTTTCGGAACGGAACACGCTGTAATCAGCGAACAAAAAGTTGAGTTTGACCAGGAGCTTGAGGAGGAAAACGATGCCTAAATTAAATATGGTACAGGCAGTGACTTTGGCTCTTGAAGAACAGATGACAGCCGATGAATCTGTAGTTGTTCTTGGCGAAGATGTTGGTGTTGATGGTGGCGTATTTCGCGCAACAGAGGGGCTGCTTGAAAAGTTTGGCGAGCAGAGAGTTATCGATACTCCGCTTGCTGAAAGCGGGATTGTTGGCGCATCCATTGGTATGGCAATGGCTGGTTTGAAGCCTGTTGCGGAAATGCAATTTTCCGGGTTTTCATATCTGTCGATTCCACAGTTAGAAGGTCATGCCTCAAGAATGCGTGCTAGGTCAATGGGACAATTCACAGTACCGATGGTTCTACGGATGCCTTACGGTGGTGGCGTACGTGCATTGGAACATCACAGTGAGAGTCGAGAGGTTTTGTATGCGCATAACCCTGGACTGAAAGTTGTGATTCCAAGTGGGCCAAGAAATACCAGAGCTTTACTTGCTGCTGCAATTCAGGATCCTGATCCTGTTATTTTTATGGAGCCGAAACGTTCATATCGTGCTTTCAAGGAAGAGGTTCCAGCTGATCCTGAGACAATGGAGATTGGCAAGTGCCAGGTTGTTCAGGAAGGTACAGATATTACAGTGGTTGCGTGGGGTGCGATGATGCACACAACTAAAAAAGCTGTAAAGCAGATTGAAAAAGAACGCGGAATCAGTATTGAACTGATTGATGTTCTGACAATCTCACCATTGGACAGCGATACAATTTGCGAATCGGTAAGAAAAACTGGCAGGTGTGCAATAATTCAGGAAGCAGCACGGTCATTTGGACCTGCGAGTGAGATTATTGCCTGCATAAATGATAAATCACTTCTGTACCTCGAGGCACCAGTGCAGAGAGTAACAGGATATGATGTAGTAACTCCATACTTCAATCGCGAGCTCGATTATATGCCAACAGTTGGTAGGATCAGTCGTGGGATTATTGAAGCTATCGATTTCTAGGAGGACAAAATGTTTGAATTTAATCTCCCTGACCTGGGAGAGGGTATACATGAGGGTGAAATTCTGAAGTGGTATATTGCAGTTGGCGATACCATTGAAGAAGATGCACCGCTGGTTGAAGTTGAGACTGATAAGGCCGCAGTTACTATTCCCAGCCCCAGGGGTGGCAAGGTAGTTTCACTGGCTGGTGAAGTCGGCGAGATTATTGAGACAGGTTCTGTTGTTGCAGTTATTGACGATGGCTCAGAAGGAGTTGTTGCGGTTGAAAAAACTGAAGACCCGGTTAAGAAAAGAAAGAAAAGATCAATTCCTGCCAACAGTGCAATCCCAGGCAGACCAGTTCCTGCTGCTCCATCGACCAGAAGATTGGCTCGTGAACTTGGTGTAGATATCAACA
>JABIBH010000108.1 GCA_018652925.1 bacterium
AGCCGATCAAGGAAGTGGTGATCCTGGGTGAGATTCTGGCGATTTCGGCCATCATCATGAGCATGCTGTTTGTCTTGGTGGATGTGGGGCGGCCGGATCGGGTCTGGCATCTGATACCAGGCATCGGCCGGCTGAACGTGCCCTCGTCGATGTTAGGCTGGGACGTGCTGGTGCTCAACGGCTATCTCCTGTTGAACCTGGCTATTGTTACCAGCCTTCTGGTCAACTTGTTTCTGGGCAAAGAACCTAACAAAAAGATATTCTATCCCTTGGTTTTGCTTTCCATTCCCGCGGCCATCGGCATTCACACGGTGACGGCTTTTCTGTACAACGGATTTCCCGCCCGCCCATTCTGGAACGCAGCAATCCTGGCGCCGCGCTTTCTGGCCTCAGCCTTCTGTTCGGGACCCGCATTGCTGTTGATGCTGATGCAGCTCCTGCGGCGCTTCACCGACTTCGAGATCAAGGATTCCGCAATCTGGAAAGTAGCCGAACTCATGGCCTACGCCATGTTCCTGAACCTGTTTCTGCTGGGAGCTGAAGTCTTCAAGGAGTACTACTCAGCCACCGAACACCTCATCCACATGAAGTACATGTTCCAGGGAATTGACGGACACAGGGCCATAGCGCCGTGGATGTGGCTGTCCGTGGTTTCTTCCACCATTGCCTTCCTGCTGTTCCTGATTCCGCGCACCCGAACCCATCCGGTGACGTTGAACATCGGCTGCATCCTGATCTTCATCGGCGTGTACCTGGAGAAAGGCATGGGCTTGGTGATTTCCGGCATGACGCCCGACACACTTGGCGAGATCTACGAATACTTACCCACCTGGAACGAACTGTTTGTCGCCCAGGGGATTTTTGCCATCGGTTCGCTGGTGTTCATTTTCCTGGTGAAGGTGGCGACTCCCATCATGCTGGAATACAATTCGCGGGAAAGCGCAGATTAGGATAACTATGAACAAAGCAAAACAGTTAATAAATGGATATGCCGTTCTAGAAGCTGGTGGCAAATTTGAGCCCTTCAGCTACGAAGCTGGCGAACTTGGTCCCAACGAAGTGGAAATTGACGTTCTTCATTGCGGTATATGCCACAGTGATTTGAGCATGGTCAAAAACGATTGGGGTATGTCGCAATATCCTCTTGTGGCTGGTCACGAAGTGGTTGGCAAAATTTCAGCTATAGGTAGCAAGGTCCATAACCTGAAAACGGGAACAGCCGTTGGGCTAGGTTGGCACGCAGGTTATTGTGGTCATTGCCATCCTTGTAAAACGGGAGACCAGAATCTATGTGCAGAGGCTAAATCAACAATTGTTGCACACCACGGTGGCTTTGCGGATAAAGTGCGCGCCGACGCCGCCAGCGTTGTTGTCATTCCTGATGGGATAGACTTAGAGTCAGCTGGCCCACTGTTTTGCGGCGGTATTACGGTGTTTAACCCTCTTGTTCAATTTGACGTAAAATCAACTGACAAAGTAGCCGTCATTGGCATTGGTGGGCTTGGGCATATCGCTTTACAATTTCTTAATGCCTGGGGCTGCGAAGTCACAGCGTTCACATCAAGCGAATCTAAACGCAGCGAAGTTTTGAATATGGGAGCACACAGGACATTGAATTCTCGTGATCAGGGAGAGATCGAGTCCGCTGCGGGCAGTTTCGATTTTATTATCTCTACAGTCAACGTGAAGTTGGATTGGACTCTGTATCTCAACACGCTTAAACCTAAGGGACGCCTGCATTTTGTGGGAGCGCCGATGGAGCCTCTCGACGTGGGAGTTTTCTCTTTGATCTCTGGACAAAAAACACTTTCTGGATCGCCTGTGGGTAGTCCGACAACCATAGAGTTGATGTTGGAATTTGCTCGTTTACATAAGATTAAACCGCAAATTGAAGTCTATCCGATGAGTAGAATCAACGAAGCCTTTGATCACTTAAAATCTGGTAACGCAAAATACAGAATAGTTCTCTCAAATGACTAGTGATCTTTAGCGTTAGCCAAATCGATTGGACTCGAATCATGAAATATTGTATATCAGTTATCCTTTGTCTCGTCGCATGGTCAGTCTCAGCTGGCGATCTTCCTGATGACTATCTTCCATTTACATTGCACCAGTTTGATGAAAAGCTTGAAGGTGAAAGTGAATTCCTCGATGGTTTTAAAATTTCCATGAATGTGCCACCTGAATTCTTGGAAAGTGGATTGAATATAGAAGCAATAATTTCGTTGGTTCGCAGTCAAAACGTAACAGGAATTGTTACTTATCCGAGCGGGAGAACAACCAAGATCGAATACGAAATTGTCCGCCACAGGGAAGCAGAAGAGATTTATATGAAATCCTCTTTGGGCTACTTCTTGTGGGAGTATATTTCCATTCATGACGGAAAATTAAACCTCGCTATTTACTGGTGGTATTGTCCTCCGGCAACGGAGAAAGATCGGGAGATAATAGAATTTACCGAGAAGATTCTTGCGGATTCAAGCCGTTGGCATAAAGATGATGACAGAGAATGCGGGAATGACATTGAGAACAATCTATGGAGCCTCTTCTGTGCACTGAAGTACGCTTCAATGGAGATAACCGGTGAATACAATCACCACAACACAGCGATACAATCGGTAAGATTCGTCATTGATGATTTAGTTCCAAATCACGGATTCGCCCACACGCTAATGGACTACAATAATGAATCATCTACGACGCACAGTGATATCTTGCATGTTCTAGAAATATCGAGGCAGCGCATTGAGGGCAAGCTAAATTCTTCAAAATCCAGTAGAGTCCGTAACGATGAATAGTGATGTCTACCAAAGGAGAACCTCGAATGCCTACGACGATAAGCGAATCTTCAGGAATCTCCAGGGCTAAGCCAGTCAGGGTCAGAGTGCAGTTGCTGGCTGTTTTGCTTGGCGTGCTTCCCCTTTACACCACTCTGATCTTATACCAGTTAAGGAGAGACGAGCCTCTTTCTCTTGAGGGATTCGTTTTCTACCTTGCGGTGATTTCTCCTGTGGCAATCGTTATTGCGTTTTTGCTTCTGCGGTTTCTCTGCAAAGAGAATCCTCGAGATCTAAATCTCAAGCCAGGTAAGTTGAAGTCAGATCTGCTTGCTACGCTTATCCTTATTCTGGTGATTCTCGTTTTCAATGTGGTGTCAAATCACTTTCTTGCGAAGCCATTTCCGGGCGCAGCCTCCGATCCGAGCGTCAGGAACCTGTTCGAAAATTTGGCCAGTAACCCCGGATTGTTGGCTCTCTTTGTGAGCTTGCTGTTGTTGCTTGGGGCCATCTCGGAGGAGCTAATCAGGGTCTTCCTGCTGAGCAGATTGTGGAAGTTGTGGCCATCAGCAAAAGGAAAGGCTGTCGCCGTGGTCATCTCGGCCTGTCTGTTTGGTCTCATTCACGTTTATCGGGGGCCGATCCACGTTATTTGGACAGCCGTTTTTGGATTGCTCATGGCTCTCTGGTACCTTCGGTTTGGTCGTGCTGTGCCGCTGATCCTTGCTCACTATGTGACAAACGCGCTACAGGTGGTTGTCTTTGCCATATTGGTACAGTAGGGCTTGAGGTAGAGTTTTTGCAGGTGAAGCCAAGGTTTTGGCGAAAAAGGTGAATTCATATGGTCAAGTATTTCTTAAAGCATCTTTTCTTGATCGCGGGACTATGCATCATGGCGACTCCAGGACTCACGGTTGAAGGTTTACCGGTGAGCGGAACGTTACTTAAGGGTGGTGATATCTCAATGTTGCCAAGGTTCGAGGAGCTTGGGGCTGTGTATCGGGACGGCGCAGAGCCGGCTGACGCAATCGAGATTATGATGCATAACGGCTGCAATTGTTTCCGTCTACGTCTCTTTGTGAACCCCTCCAAGAAAAATGCTGTCATCCAAGACCTGGACTACACCGTGAGGCTGGCGCAACGAATTAAAAAGACAGAGGCCTCTCTTTTACTAGATATCCACTACTCAGACACCTGGGCCGATCCTAGCCGCCAGACCAAACCCGCAGCATGGGAGCACCTATCCTTTCCGGAGCTGGAAGCAAGAATCGAATCATACACGGCAGACGTTATTGCGACGATGAAGAAGGCCAACTGCCTCCCCGATATTGTTCAGGTCGGCAACGAAATCACACCAGGATTCCTCTGGCCCGAGGGGCGTCTGCAAGGCGTGGAAGGCGGTTGGGATAACTTCACGACGCTACTGAAGGCGGGTATCCGTGGAGTCAAGAAGCCACTCAGTGAAAAGGACAATATTAGAATCATGATTCATATCGACAAGGGTGGTAGTGCATCCGGAACCAGCTGGTTCTTCGGGAACTTGGAGAAATACAATGTTGAATACGATATGATCGGCCTGAGTTTCTATCCCTGGTGGCATGGCGGCATTGATGCTTTGCGAAGCAACCTGAATCAGACAGCAGAGAGATTCGGTAAGGAGATCGTGGTCGTCGAGACAGCATACCCTTGGCGTAAAGGTGAGCAGACCAAGAACATGGATTGGCCGCAAACGTCTCAAGGACAGAGACAATTCCTGGATGATGTGATCGAGGCCGTGTTGTCGACCCCCAAGGGACTCGGCAAGGGTGTGCTTTGGTGGTATCCCGAGTCAATTCTCAACAAGGGTCTCAATGTCTGGATGGGCGGGAGAATGGCACTCTTTGACACCGAAGGACACGGATTGCAGGCTCTTGAAGCGTTTCGGACAAAACAAAGCTCCAACTAGGCGTTACAAGCGCCTATGCTTTCTAAATAATCTATAATAAAAACAGCTAAATACCCACCAATTAACTAAGTCTTTACCCGAGTTTACTATTGCAAATAAATCGAAATTGGGTTAGATTTCATCCGGTTTTCAAAATCATTGCAAAAACAACCAAAATGGTGTCTGTTTCATCTGAACCAGCCCGTTTTAATTTTACGCTTTCCTATTGAAAGGGAGAGTCAGTTGGGTAATAACAATTCAGGACAATTCAAGTTTCCTAAGTGGACCAACCAGCTTCCGGCGCTATTGGGCATTCTTGCTCTTGGCGGTGTGATTTATGTTGTCGTCTTATTGACTACAGTTTTCTCACCGGAGATGTCTGCAGTTGGCTATACACCAGAACAACCGGTAGCATACAGCCATGCTTTACACGCGGGGGATCTGGATATCGATTGCAGATATTGTCACACCGATGTGGAGACAACTGCCAAGGCTAACATTCCGCCTACTTCCACATGCATGAACTGTCATAAGACAATCAAATTCGAGAGTGAAGCTCTTGCGCTTGTCAGACAGAGCGAAAAAGATGGCACACCAATCAGGTGGAATCGTGTCCATGATTTACCGGACTTCGTTTACTTCAATCACGCAGGACATGTTCAGTCTGGTGTTGGTTGTGTGACTTGTCACGGTCGTGTTGACAGGATGGAAACAGTTTCACAGGTCAGCAGGCTTACCATGAGCTGGTGCCTTGATTGTCATCGTGATTCCGATGCCAATATCAGGCCTGAAGCACTGGTCACTCATATGACCTGGGTACCTGATGGCGATGCAGCAGAACTGGGCGCCAAACTGCGTGAAGAAAATAATATCAACCCGACGACAGATTGTTCAACCTGTCACCGTTAAAGAAGGTTTTGATGTCAGAGAATAAGAACAACAAACACTGGCGGAGTCTGGAACAGCTTGCTGATAGCGAAAAGTTTCGCGAGCAGCTGGAAAACGAATTCCCTGGTGGAGTTGATACACCGGTAAGCGGATTGTCGCGCCGTCGATTCATGCAGATCATGAGTGCATCGGTTGCAATGACAACTCTGGTTGGTTGTAGATGGCCGGAAGAGAAAATTGTTCCGTTTGCCAAGCGACCTGAAGGGTTCAAGCCTGGTACACCAGTTCAATTTGCTACAGCATTTGAGATGGGTCACAATGTATTGGGAGTGCTTGCCACAAGTTATGATGGCCGACCAATCAAAATTGAAGGTAACCCGGATTTTGCGTTGAGTAATGGCGCAACAAATACATTTGCTCAGGCGAGTGTTCTCAACCTTTATGATTCAGACAGAAGTCGATCAGTTCTTCTTGATGGTAACACCGCAAGTTGGGATGATTTCAACACGTACGCCAAGACTTTCAAAGGTCTGAAAAAAGGTGGGCTTGCAGTTCTGGTTGGGGCTACCACATCGCCGTCATTGAAAAGTCAGCTGCAAAAACTTTCAAAACGATACAAAGGTTCTAAAATTTATAAATGGGAACCTGTTTGCAGAGTAAATGAGATGAAAGGTGCAGTTCAGTCTTTCGGGACTCCTGTAAAAACTCAGCTTGATTTAAGTCAGGCTAAAGTTGTTGTCGATTTCAATGCCAACACTTTGCAGGACCATCCAACCGCATTGCAAAACAGTAAAGGTTTTGCCAAGGGCCGTGACCCTGAATCAGGGCACATGAACAGGCTCTATGTTTTTGAAAATAGTTTTACAATTACTGGTGGAATGGCTGATCACAGATTCCCAACTCATGCGTCGGAAATTGGTGCTGAAGTTTGGGCTCTTGCAGCAGAACTTGTGTTTAACAGTGGCATCAGCATGCCAACTGTTGACAGAGCAGACCTGAAGAAAAACCACCATCATGGTAATAAACATATTAGCGCAATTGCTAAAGATCTTGCTCACAACAAAGGTCATTCTCTGATTCAGGTTGGTCTTGATCAGCCAGCTGAAATTCACGCACTTTGTAATGCAATGAATGAAGCACTTGGTAATCAGGGAAGCACAATCAGCTACTTGCCATTTGATAGACCTGAATTTGGGTCGGTCAAAGAACTGACCGCTGAGCTCGATGCTGGAAATATTGATACACTTCTGATTCTGGGTGGCGATCCTGCTTACAATACTCCTGCCGATATCAATTTCGCAGAGAGCATGAGCAAGGCGACAACCATTCACCTCAGTGAAAAAGTCAATGCCACTTCCAAACTTGCAAATTGGCATGTCCCACAAACTCATTACCTTGAGAGTTGGGGCGATGCGCAGGCCTGGGATGGAACATGGATGTCCGTTCAGCCTCTGATTGAGCCGCTGTTTGGTGGTAAAGCTGCTGTTGAAATGATTTCACTGTTTGTAAACAGGAAACCAAAAACTTCATTTGATGTTACGCGTGAAAGTTTCTGCTCGATGGCAGGGTTTGGCCGCAGGATCCCTAAAGACAATCCTGTTTTTGAAAAGAAATGGCGTGAGTTTGTTCATGCAGGTTTTTATGTTGGCAGTAATAAAGCAGGTCAAAAACTTGCAGTTGCTGGAAGTGTAAAAGCGGGCAAGAGAACTTCACCCGATGCTGGCAATCTAGAGTTGAGCATAGTGCGTGACCAATCGATCTATGATGGTCGATTCATAGACAACGCATGGCTTCAGGAAATGCCTGATTTTATGACCAAGCTGACCTGGGACAATGCAGCTGTCATTTCTCCAGCGCTGTCAAAAGAGACAGGTTTGAAGCATGAAGATATGGCCAAGTTGAGCATCGATGGCAGGACAATTGAAATGCCAATCTATGTTCTTCCAGGGCAAGCTCATTACTCGGTTACCGTGACTATGGGCTATGGACAGCAGAGCGCAGGCACTGTTGGTAAAGATAGCGGGTTCGATACATATCAACTTATGAGTTGGGGTGCGTTGAGTGGCGCAACCGGTTTGAAGCTGGAAAAAACTGGCGGCAAATACACACTTGCAACAACTCAGGACCACCACGCTATTGACCAGAGCGGTGCAGATGAAATTCAGAAGCGAGTTCCTGGTCTTGTGCGCGAAGGTGATATCGAACAATACAAAAATGAGCCACACTTTGTTGATCATATGGGTGTTCATTCTCCTGCTTTGAAATCATTGTGGAAAGAGAAAGAGTACACTGGTTACAAGTGGGGAATGGCTGTCGATCTGAATCTTTGTACAGGTTGTAATGCTTGTCTGATGGGTTGCCAGTCGGAAAATAATATTGCAGTTGTTGGTAAAGATGAAGTTAGTCGTGGTCGCGAAATGGCGTGGTTGCGATTGGATAGATATTTCCTTGGCGATGAAGATGATCCCAAGTGTACTCAACAACCAATCAACTGTGCACAGTGTGAACTTGCACCGTGTGAAGAAGTTTGTCCGGTTGCTGCAACAATGCACACCGACGAAGGTCTTAACACAATGGTTTATAACCGATGTGTTGGTACCAGATATTGTTCAAATAACTGTCCTTACAAAGTCCGTCGCTTCAACTGGTTCAACAACTTTGAAGATATGACAGAGACTCAAAAACTTGTTCTCAATCCTGAGGTTACAGTCAGGGCCAGAGGTGTTATGGAAAAATGCACTTTCTGTGTTCAGAGAATTGAATCGGCAAGGATTGATTCCAGAGTTGAAGGCAGAGATATTCGCGATGGAGATATAACTCCAGCCTGTGGTCAGACTTGTCCAACAGACGCGATTGTATTTGGTGATTTGAATGACAAGGACAGCCGAGTCAGTAAACTTCGCGAGGCCAATCGGTCTTACGATTTGTTGAACTATCTGAACCTGAAACCACGCACATTCTACATGGCCAGGATTCGTAACCCGAACCCTGAGATTGACGGACTGGCATCTTCAGATTCAGGACATAACGAGCATTAAGGAAGTAGTCGATGGTAAATGATCCATTGAATAACACAGCTGATGACCCAACAAAACCGACTGAACTGGTTCTTGGTGGTCAAACCTTCACATCAGTAACCGAGAAAGTCTCGGATATTGTTCTGGAGCGCAAGACCCCAAGAGCGTGGTACATTGCTTTTACTTTCACTGCAGGTTTAACTGTGATGTTGTTTGCAATGATTGCGTACCTGTTTGTTACAGGTGTTGGTGTTTGGGGATTGAATAATCCCGTGAGTTGGGGTTGGGCGATTGTGAACTTTGTGTTCTGGGTTGGTATTGGCCATGCCGGAACTCTGATTTCTGCAATTCTGTTTTTACTTAGACAAAAATGGCGTACCTCAATCAACCGATTTGCAGAAGCGATGACTATTTTCGCTGTTATCTGTGCCGGTATTTTCCCTGGTATCCATGTTGGTCGAGTCTGGTTAGTCTGGTGGCTGTTCCCAATTCCAAACTACCAGGCAATGTGGCCAAACTTCAGAAGCCCGCTGTTGTGGGATGTGTTTGCTGTTGGAACTTATGCAACAGTTTCACTTCTGTTCTGGTACACAGGAATGGTTCCTGACTTTGCAACACTTCGTGATCGTGCAAGGACAAAGGTTCAGCAGATTGCCTATGGAACTTTGGCTATTGGCTGGAGTGGAAGTCACAGACATTGGCATCGATATGAAAAAGCATACCTCCTGCTTGCAGGACTTGCTACACCACTGGTTCTTTCAGTGCACTCAGTTGTTTCATTTGACTTTGCAACTGCACAGGTTCCAGGCTGGCATACTTCAATTTTCCCACCTTACTTTGTAGCCGGTGCTGTATTCAGTGGCTTTGCAATGGTTGGAACTTGTCTGATTCCTGCAAGACAGTGGTTCGGGTTGAAAGAGTTTATAACTCTTCATCACCTGGATAATATGAACAAGATTATTCTGGCAACTGGAAGTATTGTCGGCTTTGCATATGCAACCGAGTTCTTCATTGCCTGGTATGGCGGAAATCCAAACGAGAGTTTCGCTTTTGTTAACCGCGCCTTTGGTCCTTATGCCTGGGCTTACTGGATAATGGTTTCCTGCAATGTTATTACACCACAGCTGTTCTGGTTCAAGAAAATCAGAACCAATGTTCCGGTTATGTTTGTAATGTACATCTTTGTAAACATCGGAATGTGGTTTGAACGATTTGTAATTACAGTCACTTCATTGAGCAGGGACTTCCTGCCATCGAGTTGGGATTATTTCAACCCAACCTTGATCGATATCCTGACATTCATTGGCAGC
>JABIBH010000109.1 GCA_018652925.1 bacterium
ATAGTTGAAACATTGGTCAGGTTCTGAAGTTCATTCTTTAGTTCACCGGCAATCTGTCTGAGTTGATAGCCGTCGTAGTTTTCACTCCAGAGAGTAAGGCCAAGAACAGGCACATCATCTATGGATCGAACTTTTACCAGGGGCATCAATGTTCCAGCTGGCATTCTGTCCATGTTGGTGTTGATTTTGTTCATTAATCGGACAGAGGCATCTTCAGTGTCTGTGCCCACAACGTAGCGGGCAGTTGTTAATGTGAAGCTGTGGAAACTGCTCGTGTAGACATATTCCATGTCTTCAATTTCCCACAAGATTTGCTCAAGCGGGCGGGAGATCAGTGTTTCCATTTCTTCAGGCGATGCACCAGGGTGCATTACCATTACATCAATCATTGGCACAATAATTTGTGGTTCTTCTTCGCGTGGTGTCAACGATAGCGCAAACATTCCAAGCAATAGAGTTGCGATTATTAATAGCGGAGTCAGCTTTGAGTCTATAAACCCTTTTGCAAGTTTAGCTGCAACGCCGAATTTTTGTTCAGCCATTGTTACTTCACCACCTTGTCGCCCTCAGCCAATGTTTTTGCACTGGAAAGAACGATGGTTTCATTGCCGCTTAATCCGGAGATTACTTCTATATTGTCACCGTGTATGTCGCCAATACGAACCCATCTCAGTTGAGCAATACCATCAGCATCGACAATAAAAACCCCACGCAATTGCCCACGAGTTATTACTGCTTCTTCAGGTATTACAACACAGCTTCTTGATCCAACAGGGAATGCAACTTTGGCAAACATGCCTGGTAGAACTGTGCCGTTGTTGTCTATGTACATTTCAACGTCGTAAGTTCTGCTTCCAGGGTTTGCTGTTGGAATGATTTTTGCGACTTCAATTTTGTATGAAGCGTCAAGTGAGCTGATCGTTGCAGTAACGATGTCGCCGGCTTTGACAGAGTTCACATCTTTCTCGCCAAGCCGGGCGACTATTTTCATTTTGTCTATCTGATCGATATAGAACAAAGGGTGACCAGGATTTGCCATGTCACCAACATCAACCATGCATCTGGTGATTGTACCGGAAGCAGGAGCTTTTATTGCCAGGTATCCAAGATGAACCTTTATTTCCTGACGAGCAGCTTTTGCTTTACTCAGTCCGGCTTTTGCTCTTTCAAGACCGGTCAATACGTCATCGTATTGTGCGCGTGAGACCGATTTTTCCGCATAAAGTTTTTCAAAACGATCAGCCATTTTCTGAGCATTGTTAACCATTGCTGTTGCTTCAGAAATACCAGCTTCAACCTGAGCCTTTTTTGCCTGCACGTCACTATCGTCAATAGCTATAAGAGCATCACCTTTGGCAACAACGTCACCTTCAGTTACATGAATGTCTTTAACCCAGCCCATCATCCTGGTGCTGACAGTGACTCTTACTTCAGGTTCAACACTTGCAGTTGCAGTTACAACAGAAGGAAGTTCGCTGGTTGTAACAACGGCAACCTTGCACTGAATTTCCTGACCAACAGGTCTGACTTCAGGGGCTTTTTCACTACAACCGGTTAGCGAAAAAATTGCGACTAACAGTACAGCGTAAATTGTTTTCTTCATTGAATTATTCTTTCGGTTATTCTGTTTCACTGCCGGTGCAATATACGGTGCCACCAGCAAATCTTAGTTTCGCAACACCAGTGCTGACATCAAATCCAGCCTGTACTAAATTTCCTTCTGCCATTGTTGAGGCAGCCTGAACGTCGAGTAGATCTACCATAGAGGCCAGACCTGCACGATACTGATTTGTAACAATTCTGAGTCCTTCACGAGCAGCAGTTACTGCTTCGCCTGCAACACTGTATTTTTCGATAGCTGCTTCAAGCTCAAGTTTGGCTTGTGTAGCTTCAACTGTTGCTTTACGAGTTTCAAAATCGAGCATGTAATTAGTAGCTCTACTCTGTGCTCTGGCTTTTTTCAAAGCACCAATATTTTCAAGACCTGAAAAAATATCCCAGCTTGCATATACTCCAACAGTCCATGCATCAGAGTCATCGCCAAGAAAATCCTCAGAACTGTACCAGTTTTTTTCAGCACTCATATTCAAGTGAGGCAACATTGAGCCGCGAGCAACTTTTACCATGTTGCCTGCAGCAGTTGATTTCAGTTTTCCTGATTCGATATCACTTCTTGTTGTTGCACCTGTTGTTCCAAAGGCAAGTCTGGCAACTTCAATTTTGTCGCTATTTGCTGGCGCAATAATCAGATCAACATCAGAAGCTGTAAGCAGTTTGATATATTCACCGGATGTGCGAACCATGTTCCTGGTTTCAATAAGTTTTTGATGAAGTCCACTGCGATAAACTTTTGCCTGAAGCAGATCAGATTCAGTGACCATTTCTGCATCGAACATTGCTTGAGCTTGTCTGACGTGACCGTCAGCTGCTTTAAGTGCAACAAGCATTACAGTTTCATATGCCGATGCAAGCAGTAAGCCTTCATAAGCTTGAACTGCATGATATTC
>JABIBH010000110.1 GCA_018652925.1 bacterium
AGTCAGGGCAAAGGGCTTGGCCTTGAGTTCCTGAAACATGTCGAACGCACCAGAGCTCTTGTCTATCTGATTGATGTCAATGATCCTGCTCCAGCTGCAACTCTATCGGTTTTACGACAGGAACTTGAAGCGTATGGCAACAGGTTGCCTGAGCTCCCATTTGTTGTTGTCTTGAATAAAATTGATTTGGTATATGTTGAGTTGATTGACGATATCCTGGAAGAAATTACTGAGTGGACCGAACATCGAAATGGTACAGGAGTTCATGTAATTTCCGCTGTAACCGGACAGGGTATTGATAAACTCCGCTATGCTATGAAAGATTTGTATCAGATGGTTATACCAGAAGAAGAATAGTCTCCCATAATATCTCCCGGTCAGGTTGAAAGAATGCATAAGTTACTCCGCAAGGGTGATAAGTTGTGGCCGTCTCTGTGGGATGAAATCAATGATCCACCAACAGATGTCAATGTGGCAGGCAAGATCGAATTACTGAATGAACGCTCTATTGCAATTGTGGGCACAAGGCGGGCAAGTAATCTGGGAAAGGCTATTGCCAGAAGAATTGCGATGGACTTATCCAATGCCGGCTATGTAATCGTTAGTGGGCTGGCTATGGGAATCGATACTGCTGCTCACCGTGGAGCACTTGATGGAAGTGGAAAGACTGTAGCAGTTATGGCAACAAGTATTGAGGAAACTTATCCTCCAAGAAACTGTGCCCTGCGCCAGGAAATTGAAAGTCGAGGTTGCGTAGTTTCTGAAACACAAAATACACCGGTGCCGTTCAAGTACCTGTTTCCCAGGCGTAACAGACTTGTTGCCGGGTTAGTATCCGGGGTGATTGTAATTGAATCACCTGGGAAAAGTGGTTCCCTCATTACTGCTAAATTGGCGATTGATTACAATCGTGAAGTTTTCGCTGTACCAGGGCCGATAGATAATGCAAATTGGAGAGGATCGCATCAGTTAATCAAGGATGGAGCACATCTTATTGAATGTGCAGAAGACGTTCTGGAACTACTTGGCTCCAGATCTGGAATTTCCGGTGGGCCTGTGTTGAAGTTACCTCAGGAAGGTACTTCTTCTAAATGGCTCTGGGATAGAATCGATCTTTCGGGTGCACCACTTGCAGATTTGCAGATGCAGTGGCCGGGAGATCCAGCGGATTTAGCTGAAGGTTTACTTGCTCTTGAAATGGCGAACATGGCAATCAGATTGCCTGGTGCAAAAGTAGCAAGAACAGTGTGGACTTCTTCTGACAGAAAGTAGCTTTGACTATCAGAAAGAAAATAAAGTGGTCCCTCGAGTATATCGCTTTGAGAAAGCTGATGTTTTTTTCTTGCCTGATACCTGCCAGTAAACGCAGAAGTTATGGAAGCAAATTCGGCCGGTTTGTTTATCGACGATTTGGATTCCGTAAAGATGTAGTGGAAGAAAATCTATCTTTTGCATTTCCAGACTATCATGAACCAATTAAGAATCTTGCGCTTAAAGTTTACCAAAACCTTGGGATTACATTGCTTGAGTTTCTGTCAATGGGCAAGCTGACTCCAGAAGATATTCTGGAGCAAGTTGAGTTTGAAGGAATCCATCATCTGCACGATTTCAAAAAAGCTGGGCAAGGCGTATTGCTGACAACAGGTCACTTCGGGAACTGGGAGATGTTGGCGGCAGCAATAAATGCATCAGGTATCGATGGCCACTTTGTCGTCAGATCCCAATCCAACCCGTATGTCGATAAATTACAAAATGACATCCGTCATTCTGCTGGCCTGAATGTGATCAGAGCAGAAGATATAAGACCACTGGTAAAGACTCTGCATGCAGGGCAGCTTGTTGGTATTCTTCCTGATGTGAATGCTGGCCAAAAAGGTGTTTTTGTGGATTTCATGGGGCGTAAGGCTTCAACAACGAAGGGGCTGGCACACTTTGCATGGAAACTGAACTGTCCAATTGTGCCCAGCGCTATATTTAGAAAACCTGAAGGTGGATTCAAGGCTGTTTTCAAGGATCCGATTTACCCGGATCCAGAAATGACAGAAAAAGAGGCGGTGTACAGTTTGACTGTTCAGCACACCGCCGCTTTGGAAGATTTTATTCGTCAACAACCAGATCACTATTTCTGGGTGCATCGACGTTGGAAAGCCACGCCACCATCAAACTAGTTCTCGGTTTCAAACCCGATACCAGGCGCAGGCGCATTCCCAGCAAGTTTGATCTCACCATGAACCGATTCATAGCGATCAAGGTTGGCACCAAGTGTTTTGTGCAGAGCTTTTGCATTTTGCGGGGTCATAATGATTCTTGCAAAGACTTTACTTTTTGGCAGCCCAGGTAGCAGACGTGCAAAATCGATAATAAATTCACTCGGTGAATGACTTATCAGAGCTAGATTGGAATAGATACCTTCAGCTTCTTCTTTTCCAAGTTCCAAGCTGATTTTCTGTTTATCCTTCATTTAAACGCTCCCTGTTTATAAGTTTTGTTGTCAGTCTTGTTGACTGTTAATTATACTGGTAATAGCTTACCTATACTAATATAATCTTGTTCTGGAGGATAAAAATGCCACAACAAAGTCTAAAATGGCTCGATAAATTTTCAGATTGCAGACTAGCAGTAGTTGGCGATGCAATGGTCGACAGGTTTCTCTGGGGTAGCGTCAGTAGAATAAGTCCTGAAGCCCCGGTGCCCGTGGTTAAGCTTGAGCGTGAGACTATCAAGCTAGGCGGGGCAGCAAATGTCGCAGCAAATATCAGATCTCTGGGTAGTGATGTCGAACTTATTACAGTAACAGGTGATGATAGCGGCGCCGATTCTCTTTCTTTACTACTTAGTGAAAAAGGAATAAGAAGCTCTGGTGTTTTTCGTTTGAATTCCCGTCGAACCACTCTAAAAACCAGGATAATTGCACACAGCCAGCAAGTTGTAAGAACTGATATTGAAGATGACGATGGCATCGATGAGGCCACAAGCTCTCTGATGTTGGAGCGCATGAAATCTCTGGGGCCATTTGATGGCATAGTACTGAGTGATTATGGCAAAGGGATTCTCACTCCTGAAGTATTGAAAGCAGTAATAAGTTATGCCAGTGAAACCAAAGCTGTAATTGTTGCCGATCCAAAAATGGGCGATTTTTCACAATATAAAGGTGTCACTTCTCTAACTCCCAACCAACTTGAAGCAAGTGGGGCATGTCCCTTAAGAATAAGGGATTTACAAACTCTCTCGCAAGCTGGAATGATGCTTCGAAATCGCACAGATTCAGAAGCAGTTCTAATTACCAGAGGTGAACACGGAATGGCTCTTTTTGAAAAAGATGGCACAGAACACCATCTTCCTACTGAAGCTACAGATGTTTACGATGTTACCGGTGCAGGTGATACCGTTATTGCGGCATACACAACTGCTCTTGCTGCTGGAGCTGATTTTCTA
>JABIBH010000111.1 GCA_018652925.1 bacterium
GAGCTAAGGGACGGGCCCAAATCCGGTCGTTGTCGGAAACCGTGCGTAGGTTGTAAAATGGCAAGGGATATCAAATTACTAAGAAACATCGGAATTAGTGCTCACATTGATTCCGGAAAAACAACTCTTACTGAGCGAATACTGTATTATGCAGGTAAGATTCACACAATCCACGAAGTTCGTGGTAAAGATGGCGTTGGCGCAACCATGGATTCCATGGAACTAGAGCGCGAGAGAGGCATTACTATTGCTTCTGCCGCTACTTATTGTGAATGGGACAAGCACCCAATTAACATTATTGATACACCAGGTCACGTTGACTTCACTATTGAAGTTGAACGCGCTTTGCGTGTGCTTGATGGTGCTGTTCGGATTCTCTGTGCAGTTGCCGGAGTTCAGTCTCAGTCTATGACCGTAGACAGACAAATGAAACGGTATAAGGTTCCTCGGATCGCTTTCATTAGCAAGTGTGATCGTTCAGGTGCCAACCCGGTTCGTGTAACAGAACAACTTCGCGAAAAGCTGAAGCACAATGCTGTTCTTGCCCAGTTGCCAATCGGCCTGGAAGAAAAGCTTGAAGGTGCAATAGACCTTGTAAAGATGAAGGCCTGTAGATTTGAAGGCGAGATGGGTAAAGACCTTGTCTGGTCTGATATTCCTGAGAATATGATGATGGAAGCAGAGATGCGTAGAGAAGATCTTCTGGATGCAGCAAGTATGTTCAGTGAAGAACTGATGGAGGCTATCCTTGAAGGAGAGCCAACTGAAGAAATGATTCATGCTGCTATTCGTGAGGGTGTAATTGCTCAGGAACTGACTCCAGTTTTCGTAGGTTCTGCTTATAAAAACAAGGGTGTTCAATTGTTGTTAGACGCAGTAATTAACTATCTGCCTAACCCAACTGAAATTGACAATGAAGCTCGTGAAGTCAGTAATGATGGTGAAGAAACACTGTTTACCATGAGTCACAGCGAAGATGAGCCAGTTATTGCTCATGCCTTTAAACTTGAAGATGGCCTTTATGGTCAGCTTACATACATCAGGATGTATCAAGGTAAATTAACAAAAGGCGACACAATCTTTAATACCAGAACTGGAAATAAGATTAAAGTCGGCCGTGTTGTTCAGATGCATGCTGATCAGATGGAAGATATTACAGTAGCCAGAAGTGGCGATATCGTCGCTTTGTTTGGTGTTGACTGTGCTTCAGGCGATACATTTACCGCTGGTGATCGTATCTCAGTAACAAGTATCCATGTTCCAGAACCTGTAGTTTCATTGGCTGTTGTACCAGTCGATAATAAAGCTCAAACCAACATGGCAAAAGCTCTTGCACGTTTCACAAAAGAGGATCCAACTTTCACAACCCGCAAGGATGACGAAACTGGTGATACTTTAATTATGGGAATGGGTGAGCTTCACCTTGAAGTATATCTTGAGAGAATGAAACGTGAGTTCAATGCTGTAATTGAAGCAGGTGCTCCAAAAGTTTCATTCCGTGAGACAATCAGCAAGCGTGTTGAGTTTGATTACACACATAAAAAACAAACTGGTGGTTCTGGCCAATACGGTAGAATCAAAGGTTATTTTGAACCTGATGATAATGGCGAGTTCGTTTTTGAAAGCAAGGTTGTTGGTGGAAATATACCAACAGAATATATCCCTGCTGTTGAAAAAGGTTTCCGCGAAATGATGTCAAAAGGTGCATATATCGGTTCACCAGTTCAAGGCCTTAAAGTAGTACTTCAAGATGGTGCTTATCACAATGTTGACTCTAGTGACAAGGCATTCCAGTCTGCAGCAAAAGGTTGTTTCAGACAGAATTACACTAAAGGCGCACCTTCAGTTCTTGAACCATTGATGTTGGTTTCTGTTGAAGGCCCATCTGAGTTTCAGGGTGATATTATAGGAACAATTATGCAACGTCGTGGTATCATCGTTGGTACAACTGAAGACGACGGCTTCATCAGAGTTGATGCAAATGTTCCTCTTGCTGAAATGTTTGGATATGCAACTGTTCTGCGTTCTTCAACACAGGGTAAAGCTGAATTTACAATGGAATTTGCCAAGTATGCTCCAGCACCTGCAGAGGTAGCTGAAGAACTGGTAAAAGAATACGCCGAGAAAAAAGCGGCTGGAAACAACTAGGGAGTAACCGATGACTACAAAAGACATGCACTTCCGCAGTCCACTGCGAGTATTTGAAAAAGCAACCAACGGTGGCCTTGGCGCTGGTAATTTGGGAGTAGTTCTCTCTCGTGCTGGTGTTGGCAAAACCGCATTTCTGGTTGGGCTTGCTGTCGATGCAATCATGCACGGTAAAAAAGTGATGCATATTTCAACTGAGGAATCAGTTGAACATCTACGTAATTTCTATGATGAGATTTTCAACGTTGTTGCTGAAAAGACCAAAATGGAAAACAAGATGCAGGAGCATCTGAATCTTGAACGTCGTAGACATATTCTGGTTTACAATCGCAAAGATTTCTCTCTTGAGAAACTTGAGGCTTCAGCAAAGTTCCTCAAGGATGTTGCCCACTTCGAGCCAAGTATTTTAATAATGGATGGTACTCCACGTTATGAGCAATCAGAACGATGGGAAATCGAAGGTATCAAGAAACTGGCCCAGGACTGGAATGCTGAAGTTTGGACTGCTTCACAGACACATCGTGAAGGTCAGGAATTTGATGGCAGAGGCATTCCAGCTGAAGTTGCTGCTTTTGATGACCTTATTGACATGGCAGTTTGCCTTGAGCCTATGAGTGATCATGTGAAAGTCAAGGTCCTGAAAGACCACAACAACAACGCACCGGAGCTCAATATGGAACTTGATCCCAAGAACCTGCTTCTGCGGTGGAGATAACCTGGAGAGAATATTGTCTGCTGAAACAGTGGCAAGAAATATCGACAAGGTTAACAATAATATTGCGACCGTTTGTGCCAAATCCGGCAGGGCGGTCGCTTCTGTTTCATTGATTGCAGTCAGCAAAAGAATCCCAC
>JABIBH010000112.1 GCA_018652925.1 bacterium
AAGAGCTGACTTGCTGGAAAATGAACTGCTTGCAGATTCTCGCACGCAAATTGATAAGGGCAAGTTGATGCCTATTGTTCCTGAGATGCGAGCAATTTGGGACTCGATGAGACCTGCTTACCAGAATTGTCTAAACGGCGAATTATCTCCTGCTGATGCCTCAAAACAGATGCAGCAGAGAGCGATAAAAATGATTACCAGGATGCACGAATGAGCACTCAGACTAAACATAATCAGTATGCATTAATCTTTATCGGCCCAGCTATGCTGGTTCTGCTTGTTGTGATTGCCTACCCGTTTTTCTATAACATTTATATGTCGATGACAAACTGGAATATGTATCACTTCCGCAACCCTGAGTTCATTGGCCTGAAACATTATGCCAGACTTTTCACTGAACCGGATATTTTCAAAATCTTCGGAAAAACATTGGCATGGACTGCAATAAATCTTGTTTTTCATTTTATTCTTGGTCTGTCTGCTGCACTTCTGCTTAATAACAAAATTAAAGCTCGACCAATCTACAGAGCACTGTTGATCTTACCTTGGGCAATGCCTCAATATATTTCAGCACTCACCTGGCGTGGAATGTTCAATCTGGAATATGGATCAGTGAACTTGTTGCTTGCCAAGATTGGGATTGAGCCTATTGGCTGGTTTTCAAGCGAATTCTGGGCATTTTTGGCCCCATCGATAACAAATATCTGGCTTGGATTTCCATTTATCATGGTTATCGCACTGGGCGGCTTGCAAAGTATACCAGAAGAGCTTTATGAAGCGGCACGAATTGATGGCGCAGGTGCCTGGCGCAGATTCAGATCAATCACTTTGCCAATGCTCAAGCCGGTCCCGACTCCTGCACTGGTACTTGGCACTATCTGGACATTCAACAATCTTAATGTCATTTGGCTTGTCACAAATCAGGGAATGCCTGCTGATAAAACCCATATTCTAGTGACTTATGTCTACAAAGCTGCATTTACTTATTATCGATACGGTTACGCAGCAGCATTTTCAGTGCTGATATTCCTTATTCTGTTGCTGATTGTGAAATTGTACCGTAAAGCCGGAGCTGGAGAAATATCATGAACCAAACTTTGAAGCAATCGTGGCAATCGGTCTGGATTCATGCTCTGGTATGGGTATTTGTAATATTTTCAATCTACCCAATTCTACAAATTATTGGTATCAGCCTGCGCCCTGGCGACCAACTTTACTCAACCAGTCTATCTCTGATTCCTGATAACTGGACTGCTGAAGCATACAAGATAATTATCTTTGAAAAGCCTTTTCCTCTCTGGTTAAGAAATAGTTTGCTGGTTTCTCTTTCTACTGCCTTGATTGGTGTATCTCTGGCCAGCCTTGGTGGCTACGCCCTGTCGAGATTCAAATTTCTCGGCCGTGGTGTTGCTCTGCAAGGCATTATGATGACCCAGATGTTCCCCGCAACAATGCTACTGCTTCCTCTTTATGTGCTGATGCGAAAGTTTCATCTTGTCGATACTCTGGCAGGAGTTGTAGTAGCGTATGTTGCTACTGCACTACCATTTTGTATCTGGACTATGAAGGGATATTACGACACTATCCCTGTCGATCTTGAAGAGGCTGCACTCATTGATGGAGCTGGAAGATTAACCGCTTTTTACAAAATCACACTGCCTCTGAGCGCTCCTGCCCTTGTAATTACAGCTCTATTTTCATTTATGACCGGTTGGAGCGAGTTTATTGTTGCCCGAGTGATGTTGCCAAGCTCTGAACTTGCAACTCTACCACTGGGGCTGGAGTCACTGGCCAGTACATACCAAACTGAATGGGCCAACTATGCAGCTGGTTCTGTGCTGGTCTGTATCCCTGTTGTTGTACTTTTCCTGCTTTTGAGCAAATTCCTGGTTTCCGGGCTAACTCTTGGCGGCGTAAAGGGATAATCTCAACTGTAATAAATTGCACTTCTCTCATTTTTGTGATACAATCATCCGGTGATTTGAAATTTCGTTACCCAAAAGGAAGGTTTACTATGAAATTCGTTACCGTATTGTTTGTAGCCCTATTTGCTACAGTTGCTTTTGCAGGTCCATCTGTTGTTGGAGATATGAATGGCTGGGATCCAGCTGATGCTGCTTCTGAATTGGCTCTGAATGCCAACGGCATTTGGGAGCTGACTCTGAGCCTTACTGCTGGTACCTATGGATACAAAATTACTGAAACTGACGCCTGGGATGGCAATGACTTCCCTGGTAACAACCAGGTTATTAACCTTGCTGTTGATTCTTCTGTTACTATTCTGGCCAACCTTGGTGCTACTGTTGGTGTAAAAGAGGGCGATGAATTTGTAATGCATCAAACTCCAATAGTTACCGGCGACTTCATAAGTCAAATGGGTGGCGCTGACTGGGACCCTGCTGAAGTTACAGGCGAATTGTTTGACAATGGCGACGGTACTTTCAGTTTTGTAGCTGGTCCACTTGCTGCTGGTGCTTACCAGTTCAAAGTTACTTTCAATGGCAACTGGGATCAGGACACTGTTGGCTTTGGTACTAACAATGTTTTCTGTGTCAATGAAAGCGAAGTATTCGTCTTTGATTATGACTTCAGCACAAACGAGTATTTCTACACTGACTGCAGTGGCGTTATTGATAATGAAAACGCAAGTTGGGGATCTATAAAAAGCCTTTACCGGTAGTTTTTGTTTACTTCAGGGAGCGAGGCAACTCGCTCCCTCATTTTCTAACTGACCGGAGAGACCATGAGATTGTTCTACTCAACAGTTATGCTGTTGTTTTTGTTTATAATACCAACACATGCTGACACCACAGTCCTGGCTGTTGACCGAGTTGGCGTAAACAGTGCAGTCTCTCCTGCTTCCGATCTGTTATCAGTATCACTTATCGACAATCAACTCCGTATATCTTTTTTAAGTCTAAGTTCCAACACACCATCTTTTATTACCGATGGCAAACGTGTCAATCATCCAGAGCGTATTCCCCTATCGATTAAAATTGATGGGTCATTAATAAATCTGAATCTTGTTAAATCTGGAAACCTTTATCAACCGGATTCAAGAGCTACTACAAACAGTTCGGATAAAGATGCAATCTATATCCAGCTGGACCGTGCAATTCCCGATGGAACAGTTTTTGAAATTACTACGGTTCCAGGCGAGACCATCCTCGCAACCTACCCACCACAACAAAGAAGCGTTGCCAACTGTGCACTGGTGCTTCATGGCAATCAGGGACTTGGTTACAGCGATGTCTTTTATGGTGAAAGTGACAATCTTGAGGGTTCCGGTTTTGATGAAGCAATGCAAGTTCATCAGGCAACTGGAGTTCCTGGCAACTTCCACTTGAGTGGGACTCTGCAATCATCGGCAGAATGGGCTGCCAACTCTGGCGACCCAATGGACTTCAACGGCTGGCTGGCAACTGGAGTCACCGAAGGTTGGGCGGGTATGATTACATCGGCTTATGCTCAACATATCATGCCGTTTGTACTTGATAACATGAACAACTGGGCTATCTCAACAGAGTCCAATATGATTATAGATCGATACGGTTATACTCCAACAGTTGCCTGGGTTCCAGAACGAGTTTGGTTGAACTCAAGTGGTTATCCATCTGGAGGAGTCAGCGACTGGATTGGTGACAACTTTGTAAACAACGGAGTTGGCGCTGTAATTCTGGATGACGATGTTCACTGCTCCGGCCACGACAACCACCAGATTCATACTATGAGTGGTAGCAGTTTGCGCATAATCCCACGCGACAGAGATTTTACAGGCAACCTTATTGGTGGTAATGGCCAGGCCGCACTGGATCTGATGACCTATCTGGCTGGTTCAGGTGTTGGCCCCTACCGCATTGCAGTTATGGCTGAAGACTGGGAAGCAGTTTCAGAAATGGGCCACTGGGGCGATATCGTACCTTTTGCCCAGGATACTTATGACTGGTTTATCGGTAAATGTTATGACGAAAGTGCCTGGTTAAGCACTTGGAAACTTTCCGATGCAGTGGCTAATCCTGATTTCAACGGTGATCTATTTTCTCCCAATCCTGGTACTTATGGTGAGATTGGTGGCGGCGATGGTTACGGCGGTAGCGACAACGCCTGGTACACTCGTTGGGCAGGCTGGATTCCATCGGCAAACGGTGGAGATGGTAATGGTTCTGCCGGCAGTTGGGGCGGCAATAACAAAAATTACGGCACTCTCTGGAATGACTCCTACAACTCGCTGATGTCTGCCCCAAGCAACAATATTTCTGAAGCTGGTTGGTACACCTTGATGACCAACTTGCATGAAACTGGCTGGCATGATGGTCTGGGTGGAGACATATCGGGCTGGCAACACAACTATTCATCGCACATGAAAAATGCAACTGTATTTGCTGAAGCTGCCAAATGGAGTGACGGTCAATATCCTGCTGGTCCAGTTGCACAATTTCAGGACATTGATAACGACGGCTTTGATGAAGTCGTAATTTATAACGACAACCTGTTTGCGGTTGTTGAATCTATTGGTGGTAGAATTACTCACTTGTTCGTAAATGACAACGGTTTTGCCGATGTTGCAATTGGTTGCGACAACACTTACTGGAGTGGCACAACTGGTGACTATAACGATGACAACCACAAAGCTGCATTCAGCGAAGTCTCACCCAACTATCAGCACAATTCTTTCAACCTTGAGATTAATGGCACTTCAGTTACAGCAACTCATAATGAAGTTTCCAAAACATATACTCTAATAGATGGAGAACAGCAGCTGGAAACTGTTTACCATGTTGGGCAATCAACTCACTGGATCCAGTCAGGGTTCTCACCTAGTCTGGTTGACCTGGTCTGGAATGCCCAGATGGATAGAGTCTGGTCTCCAACTGCCTCTTACATGGGCCAACACAATCCCAATACCGGACTGACAACTGCTCTTGTTCTTGGCTCTGCTGGCTCAGAACATCAAATGTCATTCTCTGGCACTCTGATGAAGGGTGATGAGATTAAAGGCGATGGCACTTTTGCTGTCAGACTTTTTGCCGGCCTTACTTCTGCTCCACTTCCATCTGGCGAGCTTGCAGAACTGCAAACTATTGCCGATGGATTTGTTGATAACATCGGCCCTGCTCCTCTTGCTGCAACTTTCTATCCAACCAATGGCCGATTGAAAATTGAATTCGACCAGTTGACTGACCCTCTTTCTGCTAATCCTGTTTCAATCTCTGTCGGTGGAATATCTCTTACTGCTGAAACTGTAGTCATTGAAGTTGATCCTTCTTATGTTTTAACTTTTGAGCTTGATTCTGTCACCGCTGATGCCATCGACCTGCTAGGCTCCGGAATGCTGGCAATGGCAGCAGGTACTGTTACTGATGAACTTGGAAACGGTAACATTGCAGTTTCTGATGTTGTTGTTGAATGGTCGGCAATGACGCTGGTTACAATTGATGGCAACATTGAGCCGGCTGAATGGACAATGCACTCTCTGGAAGACCTGGCAGATTCTGAATGGTCAGCAAGCAACGAGATCGACAACCTTCATGTCAGTTGGGATGATACTTATCTCTACTTTGCAGTAGATGGTGTTGTGAATAACAACTCATGGCTGGTTTATATCGATGTTGATCCTGGCTCACTGAATGGTCAGGCAGACTTGACTGCAATCGATTCATGGGAGCGCGGAGCATCGTTCTCTGCTGTTGGGTTTTTGCCCGATTTCCAATACGGTTGCTACCAGCATCAATCCACCTGGGATGGCGATGGTATGTGGCAACTACTTTCACCAACAACAACCCTGGATGTCTCCAGTTCAATAATTTCAGCTTTTGATTCCCAGCATCTTAACGGTGCTGGCAGTGGCAGCGAAGTTGCTGTTCCGTGGGAAACTCTGTACGATCTCGGTCCTGGTGCTGTACCTGCAAATGCGCAGATCAGTATTGTGGCCTCCATCTGCTGGGATCCTGAACCTGATGGATCTTTAGGTGGCGACTCTGCACCAAGCAACATTGCTTCTGTGTTACCAATAGTCGACAATTGTTGGACTATCACTGTTGATGCAAACGGTGACGGTCTCCCTGACAATGGCGATTTGTCAGCAGTACCTGCAATTTCAGGATTAAAAGTTTTCGCTCCATTCCCAAATCCGTTCAACCCATCGACGACAATAAGTTTTGATATTCCAACCGATGGTCGAACTGAAGTAATTATTTTCAACCCGCGCGGTGAAAAAGTTGCTATACTGTTTAATGACAATCTGATTGCTGGCAGACACAATGTTGTCTGGCATGGTATAGATTCCAAAGGTAAGCCTGTTTCTGCAGGAACCTACTTCTGTTCTGTTTCACACTCCGGGCAATCGGTTAATCGCTTGCTCACTATGGTCAAATAAGGAGGCCACCAGATGAACCGAGTACGCAACCTGACAATAATTATGATGTTGGTTCTACCAGCATTGTTATTTGCTCAGACACCACAAACAATTGCTATTGATGGTGTCAATGATTTCGATCCTCTTAATCTTGTCGATGCTGACGGTGGCGACACAGAACATGTTGCGCTTGATATTGGCGATGTTTTTGTTACCAACGATGTAAATAATCTCTATATCGGTTTTGACCATGACCGTGATGGTTGGGGTTCTGTTCAACTTGGTATTGCTATTGATGTCAACAATATTGATGGTGGACACACAGACCCTTGGGGTCGTCAGCTGGAGTGGAGTTTGGCTTTGACCAAACCTGACTTCATGTTCTACACCAACCTGGACAATTCATGGCAAGCTGGATATTACTGGGATGGCGGCACCGCTGCCTGGACAGAAATTGTAACTTCTGGTCCAAATGCTCTTGGCTGGAGTACAACTACAGGATTTAATGAAATTTCAATCATGCTTGCGACTCTTGGTGTTGCTGCTGGCAGTGATATCAATATTGAGATGTGGACTACACAGGATGGCTCAACAAAGGGACCTTTTGATTCCGTGGCAAACGATGCCACCCAATTGTCTGCTCCTGGAAATACTATCTGGGATGTAACGTCTCCAATTCCAATGTTTGATTTCCTCCCTTATCTGGTTCAAGGTTCTGTTGACAATGATCCTCCAGTTTTACTCGGAGCTGTTCACCTTACTGACTCTGTTGTCGATGTAACTTTCAACGAACCAGTTGATCCTCTGACTGCTGAAGTTGCAGGAAACT
>JABIBH010000009.1 GCA_018652925.1 bacterium
CGGGAACTGTTGTTTGTTCTGGAGGAAACATCACAAGCATGTAAAGCCAGATAATTAAAACCATCGACCAACCAACCGGGAACATGTATTTGGACAATTCAAAGAAAGAGATATTACGGCCAACGATATCAGAATAATAACCAAGAGCAACAGCACCGCGAGCAGCACCTAACAGGGTTACGATACTGCCTGCACCGGCAGAAAACGCCATTCCAATGAACAGGCCCTTGCCAAAATTGCTCGGTTTGAAATCTGGAGAATACATTCCATAAATTGTAAAAAGTACCGGGAATATTGCAGCAGCAACTGCTGTGTGGGCCATCACCATTGTCAGTAACGCCGTAAGCATAAAACAACCCAGGTAAATCATGCTGGTGCGTTCACCAACAATTATCAACATCCGATAAGCAATTCGTTTTGTAATGCCAGTCTTAGTAAAAGCTCTGCCGATAACAAGTGAACCTATAATAAACCAGACCGAAGGGTCCAGAAAATCTGTCATTGCAACACGCGGGTCTCGAATCATGAACAGTGCCTGGATAACACCGATCGCAATACCGGTAACTCCAATCGGAACAACTTCAAAAACCCACCAGACTACAGCCAGCAGGAACAAACCAACTGCCAATTTCCCCTGTTCTGAAAGATATACGGTCTCACCCAATGGATCAGTTGTTGCATTCCATTGTGGCGAAAAGAAAACAATAGCAAACAAAAGCAGCCCGACACCCATCCAGGCTACTTTGCTCCAGTTGCGTTTTCTTAAACCGGGATGAAGCACTACTTCTCCTTGGGAATTACGGCAATCACGTTTGGAATAGCCCAACCACGATTGTGCAATTTTTCTGCATTATTTACATGCATTTGTGCCAGAGTTCCGCCCTCGGTGTACATTGCCCTGTCAATATCGATTGGCAATTGCAGCAGAATATTATTCAAATCATAAGTTGAATAAGCATACCAGCAATAGATCAACAGAATCCGTCCCTGGCTATCAATCCCTATTGCCGTTGCACTATGCTTTCGATCCTGCTGACTCCAGACATTGTTTCCTCTGCACGAAATCATACGAATACTTTGTACCACTGTACTGTAATTCTGGGAAAGTTCAACAAAGTCATCACAGGTAACGTCGATTATTTTAAACTGCGGAACTGTGTCATTGTTGCAGTTAAAAGCCAGAATGGTTTTGTCTTTTGAAAAATAGCTGTTGTTCACATAATCACCGGATTTCATCAAGGAAACCGATGTCTTGTTATCTTGCTGAAACATACTGGCATTAATTGCAGCAACAGCTCCACTGTCTTCACACCACTTCTTTGTTGATTTGGATACGCCATTCTCTGCACACAATAATTTTAAATCAAAATTTTCTGAATCAACTCTGAGAATTGCAATCCTTTCCTCATCTTTGTCAGCAGGATCTGCAAAATATGCCAGCTCCAGGCCTGGCTCAAGCTGTTGCCAACCGGCAACAGCAAGACAGGGCATCAATAACAAAAGAATCAGAAACTTCAAAATCAGCTCTCCAGCATTTCAACAAGTATTGCTGTTTTTTCCTGCATCAATTCAACATCACCTCGTGATTCAACATTCAATCTGACCACCGGTTCCGTGTTTGACATACGCAAGCTGAATCGCCACTGCGGATATTCAATCGAAAGTCCATCAACATAATTGACATCAATTGCATCCGGTCCGAAATGTGCTTCAACTCTCTTAATTGCCTCTGCAGGATTTTCGATTCGACGATTAATCTCGCCACTTGCCGGAAATTCTTTCTGCATCTGGCCAACCAATTCTGAAAGTGGTTTGCCTGTTTTACAAATTTCCTGCAAAACCAAAATCCAGGGCAACATTCCGCTGTCACAATAAGCAAAATCGCGGAAGTAATGGTGAGCTGACATTTCGCCACCGTAAACTGCATCCTCACTGCGCATGCGCTCTTTAATAAATGCGTGGCCGGTTTTATGAACCAACGGCTTACCGCCCGCAGCTTCAACAAGTTTGATTGTATTCCAGATCATGCGAGGATCATGAACAATGGCTGCACCTGGAGATCGACGCAGCATTGTCTCAGCCAAAAGACCTACCAGATAATAGCCTTCAATAAACTCACCGGTTTCATCAAAGAAGAAACAGCGATCAAAATCACCATCCCATGCAATACCTACGTCAGCGCCGTGTTCGCGCACAATAGAGGCGGTCATCTCGCGGTTTTCCTGAAGCAATGGATTTGGCACACCGTTAGGAAATGTCCCATCCGGTTTGTGATTGACTTTTATCATATCAAAAGGAAGCAGTGGCTCAAGCAGATCAAGAGTTGGGCCAGCACAGCCATTGCCTGCGTTAACAACAACCTTCATCGGTTTTATAACTTCAGGATCAACAAAACTCATCAGAAATTCAATATACTCGTCTTGCACAGAACCCTTTTTAACTGTCCCCCGCGTTGCTACTTCAGGGAAGCTACCGGCAACAGCCATCTCCCCGATTTCATTCAGACCAGTGTCACTACTAATCGGCTTTGAATCTTCACGCACCAGCTTCATACCATTCCAGCCGATTGGATTATGGCTGGCTGTTACCATGATTCCGCCATCCATTTTGCGGGCAAAAGTTGCATGGTAAATTTCTTCAGTTCCACACAGGCCGATATCCAGTACGTCAGCACCTGCATCACAAAGACCTGCAATTACGGCATCGGCCAGTTCCCTGCTGCTGGTTCTGCAATCGTGCCCTACAACAAATTTCTTGCCACCGGTGAAAATCGCTGTGGCGTGGCCAACTTTTTGAGCAAGATTATTATCAAGTTCCTCAGGAAC
>JABIBH010000010.1 GCA_018652925.1 bacterium
ACAACTTCCGGTCCAGTCCACATCAGATCAACATTGCTGTCCAGCTGCTGGCCAAGCTCAAGTAGGTACTCATTCTCTGCGACTTTGTACTGAGCCATCATGTCGCAATAAACTGTCGGGCAAAAAAGTAGCCTGTCATCTGGAATGTGCTGTAAAACCTGGTTGGTAATTTTTGCTTGTGCTTTTGCATCGGGATTATTGTCAGGAATGTCATCAAATAAAATTGCAAACTTTTCACAGCCGATTTCAATAACCTGATCGATTTTTTTCAGCAACAACTCAGCTTCGTTTTTATAGTCGATGTCCAGGCCTGGTGAGATTGCGTAGATAAAATCGACGCCAGATAACGATGCCTCCTGAATCAGTTTTTTCAAATCTACAAGCTCTTGCTCGCTGTACAATTCACGCCACAGTTTACGATGTTTCAGGTCATCCTTGGGAGCATAGAGGTAACTGTTCATTCCCCACTGCTTCATCCAGGTGAACAAAAGAGTTCTTTGAGAATCACTCCACGGCTTGCCGTAAAATCCTTCAATGGTTCCTGTGTAACGCATTAATTCCACCCCACCATAATCGCAGACACACGCCAGTAGCCATAGTGACCATCTTTCTCTGGCCGAATATCCTCAATCAATAATTTCATGTCATGGGTTCCTGGTTCAAGTTCCAGGTTTATAACTGTTGGCGATACGGCATCACCTGGACACCAGCCACTCCTGCTGAAATCGGAAGACCAGATGCCATTGGACCATCGACGTGTATAAGGATTGATTGCACGGAACTGTTTGCAGTCTGTTCTCCAAGGTCGGAACCTGTGAATTTCAGAATCATCGCAGTAGAAAACATTGTCTTTAGGTTCAAATTCATCAGCGCCTGTGCCATCGCTACAATGTCCGGAGACCAGATAGTACATTTCAATTTTGCCAAGTTCTGGTACATCAATTGTTGTCGATGCTGAATCACCTGAACGATACTCTAAATCATAAAACAGAGGTTGAGCCCAGGTGGGGTTTACGGTTTCGCCAGGTTCGAAAGTCAAAGTGAAATCAATATACCACGCTGGAGTCACCCAGGTGTCTATCCATCCTGCAAATTCACAATTACCAACCAACAACGATGCCAAATGAGAAACATCCATTTCCCATTCAGTTGTTCCACCATAAGCAGTCATGAATTTCAGCAATTCAACATCAGGGCCATTCTCATTTACAAGCCTGACATGACCAGCCCTGTCCCATTTGTCGTGCACTGAAATCAGATCTTTTGGAATTGGCCGCAAGTTTACTTTTGCCGTTATTTTCACTGGCCCATTAAACTTGGGAATCTCAAGTTCAGTTCTGATTTCCCTGCCGTCGTCTTGTGAACTAACTGTCACGGTTTCATATTGTGATGGATTTTCCGAAGAATAATGGATCATGTTATTGCTGAAAATATCATATGTCACAGTTTCGAATCGAGGTTGCTCTGCAACCTGTACGCATCCAGTTAAAAGCAGAAGCAACAATAATTTTCTCATCAGTTACTCCTGATTTTGAAAGTTCTAATGGAAAACGGCTTCATCTTCAACTGACCTGAATGTTCTTTGCCATCAGCCCACTCCATCAAGTCGGTTTCTACAAGTTTGCCCTCAACTGTGAGTGTTCCTTCAGAATGCCTGCCCATTGTCTCAACAATTCGCAGGATAATACAACTCTCTTTTTCAGCTTTTTTAACTGCTTCAATAGAAAGTCCGTCGCCTGTCAATTTCCACGGTACACTATTTTCAGAAGCACAATGTTCAAACAGCTCCAGTCCCTGATTGAACTGCTCTGCCTGCGATATCACATCGCTGCGTAGCAAATCTCCTGTGTGAGGATAGAGACTGTACTTAAAATTGTGAATGCCGATATCCGCATCAGGGTCAGGATTATTTGGAGACCGCAGCAAGTTCAAATCAAGGACATTACCTTGCAATCGATGTCCGTATTTACAGTCGTTCAACAGTGCCACACCGTAATCATTGTCCGACAAGTCCACATACCTCTGCGCCGCAACTTCAAAC
>JABIBH010000113.1 GCA_018652925.1 bacterium
GTTTCACCTACTTACCGACGCAGAATTTTGAGAACACTTCTTCAAGTAGAGATTCAGTATAAACCCTGCCTGAAATTTCTCCTAGCTCTGTAAGTGTGGAAGCAAGCAGTGTCGCAACAATATCATCGCCAATTTTGTTGTCTAAAATCTGTGTTTTCAGATCAATGAGGTTTGCCTGGCTGGACTGAAGTTTATGTCGATGCCTCTCGTTCAGAAACAGACCCATTCTCAACATTTTTTCAACATCGCCTCTTCTGGCAACAAGCAGCATTTCGTTTTTCAGCTTCTTGATACCAGATTTTTCCAGGCTGGATGTTTCAATATCACATTCTATTGGGGCGATATCGTTTTTTGTGCCAACAATAATAGAAGGCGAGCTTGTGTTAACCTCAACGGGCTCAGTGTCTTGCGATTTTAAAAGCAAAACAATATCTGCATCGGCAACAGATTTGTGTGTTCTTTTGATGCCTTTCTGCTCCACGCCCTCTTTTGTAGCTCTAACTCCCGCTGTGTCGTGCAGAATAAACTTTAGCCCGTCAATAATAATTGCTTCTGAAATAACGTCTCTTGTTGTTCCCGCGGAGCTGTCAACAATTGCTCTGTCGTCAGACAACATTGCATTGAAAAGAGAGCTTTTACCACAATTTGGTGCTCCAACCAAAACAACATTTACTCCATCGCGAACCGATTTACCTGTTTCTGCAAGCAGCAAAAGGTCGCTTATTTTTTCCAGTGCAGCACCGATCTTTTCTGCAAGCTGGTTACGTGGCATCTCTGGATGTTCTTCTTCTAAAAACTCCAGTCCTCCCTCAAGCTCAGAAAGTAGAGAAAGTAATGGTTGTTCGATTTGTAATATTTCTTTTTTTGTTCCGCCGCGGAGCTGTCCCAATGCAGCCGAAGCTGCGAGGGTAGTTTCAGCGTGAATTAAATCGACAACTGCTTCTGATTGGTCGAGTGACAGTTTTCCATTTAAAAAAGCTCGACGAGTAAACTCTCCCGCCGTTGCTGGTCGCGCACCAAAACTCACACAGGCAGAAACGACATTCTCTGCCACAACATTACCGCCATGACAGAAAAACTCGATTGTATCCTCACCGGTGTAGCTTGAGGTACCTAGCATCGGCAATATCAAAGCTTCATCAATTAGCGTTTCTAATTCAGAATAAAGTTTTTGGAGTTTTGCCTTGTGGGATTCTGTTTCTTTTTTCCACTCAGAACCTGTCAGGCAGGAAACAATTTCGAGCGCACGCAAACCGCTGACTCTGACAACAGCAATCCCGCCAACGCCAGCAGGCGTTGCAATTGCTACAATAGTATCGTTTGTGTCAAAACTACTCATCGGCTTACTCCAATAAAAAAAGGGTCGCCACAGGAGCGACCCTTTTAAATCAACAAGGACCGCTTTTTATCCAGCAGGCTTTTCTCTTTTTGGTTGTAACCCCTCTTTGCAAATCACAACGTGCCGCTTGGGTCCATAGCCAGACGTATAAGTGTCAAGACCTTCTGCGTCAGCAACTTCCATATGCATCAGCCTACGCTCACGCGCACAGACTGGTTCAAGATGAATGGATTCGCCGCTATCAAGAACTGAAGTCATGGCTGCTTTTGTATCAGCAACCAGCTCGCTATTTCTGCGAACTCGATAGTTGTTTACATCCAGATTCATTCGTACGTGTTCACTCATAGCGCGTGCACTCATGCGATCAACCAGATGCTCGATTGCGTCAATAGTATAGCCTCTTCGGCCAATCAAAATACCAGCGCTGTCAACATCTGTAATAATTTTGATGCGATTATATTCGTCTGAGGTCACTTCTGTTCGACATGGAAATCCGCAAATATCCATCAGTTTTTCAGATAGATTTTGTTGGAGCTTTGCCGCTTCAGAAACATCTGTTTTGGCAATTGATTTGGTAATCGTCAGCGCTTTAACCGGGTCACCAATTGGTGTTGCGGGAGCTCGATTGCGACCGGTTTTTGCGGGCTGAATTTTTTGCTCAGGCTCTTTTGCTGGAGCTTTTTTCTTTTCCTCTGCTTTTGGTTTCAAATTCTGTTTTGGTCTGTTTTCTGTTTTCTGTGGGCGTCGACGGCTGTTGCTTTGACGTTTTGAAGAGCGTCGTTTTTTTGTGATCTCTACCTTGGCTGACCGTCGGCCTAAAAAACCAAACACGCCTTCTTTTGGCTCGTCAATTACGGTAATGTTTACTTCGTTTTTTCTGGCGCCAAGCTGAAGCAAAGCCTCGGCAACGGCGTCGGCAACTGTTTTGCCTTTAGTTGTTACTTGATCTGTCATGTTGTAGCTACCCCTTCTGGTGCTGATGGTTTTCGACCGACCCACCAGGTCTGCAGTGCTGTCATCACTGTGTTGATGGTCCAGTAAATAACAAGGCCGGACGGCATGTTATACAGGAAGAACAGCATCATAATTGGCATAATGTTCTGCATTGCAGCCATCTGCCCGCCCTGGGCTCCGGTTTGTGGTGTAAGTTTTGTTTGATAGAAAGTTGCCAGGGCCATCAAAATTGGCAACAGATTGAAGTTGGATCCAATCAGTGGCAATGTAAATGGCAGCGCAAACAGTGCGTCTGGCTGAGAAAGATCTGATATCCAGCCGACAAATGGTGTGAATCGAAGA
>JABIBH010000114.1 GCA_018652925.1 bacterium
CCCTGGTAACTACTGATTGCAATTGCATCGGCATCTTCTTGTAATGCTGCACGAACAATGTCGGGAACTGACCTATTGTGCCCAAGGTGAATAACTTCGTTTCCAGATTTCTGAAGAAGCCTGCGAATGATATTTATCGACGCGTCGTGGCCATCGAATAAAGAAGCAGCTGTAACAAATCTTAGCGGAATTGTCTGAACGGTGGACATGCAGCCTCCAGAGTGCTGTCTAAAGTTTCTATTTCATTTGCCACTATAACAGCCAGATAGTTGCAAAGTCCAGCAGATGGTTGTCAATTTATGTAATGAACCGTTGACATTTTATGCAACTTGCGGTTAGAAATAGGTTAAATAAACAATGCTAATTCTTTCTTTTCAGGAGCACATCATGTCAATCGAAACGATTCCTCAGTTATTTTACAGTGCTGTCCGTGAACACAATCGACCAGATATGTTTATGTATAAAGGTGACGACGGCCAATATGTTGATGTCTCCAGTAATGAGATGTTGCGCAATGTAAGAGCAATTCGACTTGCTCTAAAATCTTTTGGAATTGAAAGCGGCGGAAAAGTTGCAATTCTTTCCGAAAACTGTCTCCAATGGGCAATAAGTGATTTGGCTATTCTTTCTCTTGGCGCTGCTGATGTACCAATCTATCCAACCGTTCTGGAAGACACTGTTGAATATATTTTGAATGACTGTGAACCTTCTGCAATTTTTGTATCGACAGCTGAGCAGGCTCAAAAAGTTCATAATATTCGACAAAATCTACCATTCTTGAAAGACGTTTTCTCATTTGAGCATGTAGATTTACCAGATGTTATGACATTTGACAGATTGCTTGAAATCGGCAACACAATTGCTTCTGAACAACCACAAGAACCAACTGACGATATCGGACCTGCAAAAAAAGATGACCTCTGTAGCATAATTTACACAAGCGGAACTACCGGTGACCCAAAAGGTGTAATGCTCTCACATTGGAACTTTGTCTGCAATGTGCTGATGGTTGACAAAGAGCTCGATTTCAGCGCAATGGGCAAAGGCCTTTCATTCCTGCCACTGTCTCATGTGTTGGAAAGAATGGGCGGATTCTACACAATGATGTATGAGGGTATAGGTATTGCATATGCAGAAAGTGTAGAAACTGTTGCTGCAGATATGCAGATTGTCAAACCATCGATAATGGTTAGTGTTCCCCGTCTGTACGAAAAAATCTTTGATAAGGTCAATGCCAAAGCTATGTCTGGTAGCCCAATAAAGCGTAATATCTTTCTCTGGGCAAAAGCAAAAGGTCAGGAATGGGGCGGAAAAAAGCGAAGTGGCGAAGCAATTTCATGGTGGCTTGGATTCCAATATAAGATTGCTGATAAATTGGTCTTCTCAAAACTACGTGAAAAAACAGGTGGCAATCTCCAGCTGTTTATCTCTGGCGGTGCGCCTCTGTCTCCTCACATTCATGAGTTTTTCTATGCTGCAGGATTAATTGTGCTTGAAGGTTATGGGCTAACTGAAACCTCTCCTGTTGTTTCCTGCAATACTCTTGAGAACCTGCGCATTGGCAGTATTGGCAAGGTTATGAGCAACACTGAGATCAAGATTGCCGACGATGGTGAAATTATGATCAAGGGCCCACAAGTGATGCTCGGTTATTACAATAATGCAGAAGCAACCAGAGAAGTTATGTGTGAAGATGGATGGTTTGCAAGTGGTGATATCGGTAAATTTGACGATGATGGTTACCTTTATATAACTGACCGTAAAAAGGATATCATCATCACTGCGAGTGGCAAAAACATAGCTCCACAGCCAATTGAGAACCTGTTCAAAAAGAACAAGTTTATCTCACAAATTGTTGTGGTCGGTGATCGAAAACCTTATCTGATAGCTCTGATTGTACCAAACTTTGAAAACCTTGAAATGTGGGCAAAAAGCAAAGATCTGACATGGGGCAGCTTTACTGAATTAGTTGAATTGCCAGAAGTTGTCGATAAGCTTCAACGCGGCTCTGACAGACACAATTCGCAACTTCCATCGTTCAACACTATTAAGAAGTTCAGTTTAATGACTGATGAATTCACTCTGGAATCTGGAGAGTTAACTCCTACTCTGAAGGTCAAACGCAGAGTTATTCAGAAAAAATACAGTGCTATAATTGATGCACTATACGAGTAATGCACAGAGAGACTAATTATCTTCTACGCCCGGTAGTCTGTACTGCTGTTGGGATGGTTGGCAACTTTCTGCTTACTATCGCAAAACTGACCATCGGCTTTTTGAGCGGCTCTGCCTCTCTGATTGCTGATGGCTTTCATTCTTTTTCCGACCTGGCTGGTGATGTCGGAGTAATAATTGCTTTGAAAGCCAGCTCTAGACCACCTGACAGGGACCACCCCTATGGCCATCACAATTATGAAACCCTGGGTGGAATGGCCGCTGCTTTACTGTTACTGGGCACAGGGTTTTTCCTGGCCAGAGATGCTGTAGTTAATTTCATTAATCACGAACATTGCAATCCCACCTGGATTGCTTTCTATGCTGCAATTGGTTCTGTGATTATAAAAGAAGCTATGGCACGATATACAATTATTGCCGGGAAAATTCATAATTCGCCTGCTTTACGTGCTAATGCAGCTCATCACAGAAGCGATGCACTTTCCTCAATTGCAGCTGCTGTTGGAATTGCAGGCACAATTGCAGGTTGGCACTTTATGGATGGACTTGCAGCTCTACTGATTTCTATCTTGATTCTAAAAATGGGTTGGGATCTGATTCAGGAAAACTCGCAAATTTTAATGGATACAATGCCTTCGGAAGAGTTTATAGCTGAAGTCGCTGGATACGCAATGGAAGTTGATGGGGTTTTAGCTGTAAATTCACTGATTTTACGCCCCAAAGGGTCCATCTATCTTGGTGACATTTCTATTGCGGTTGATCCAGAACTTACGGTTACTGACGGGCATGAAATTGCTCATCAAGTTGAAGAACAGCTACAAACTCACGAGCATTCACTTGGTGGAGTTATGGTTCACGTTGAACCACATATTAATTAGGTCGTTTTCGTAAAGTAATATTAAAAGACTTTTCTTTTTCATCTCTTATTACTACAACCTCTACCATCTCACCTTCAGAATGTTGTTGCAGCACTCTAGTAAGATCTCTGAGATTTGCAATAATATCTCCGTCAAATATTGTCAGAACATCGCCACGGGTAAGACCAGATTCATCTGCCGGGCTACCGGGCATAACTCCTGAAAGCTTAACCCCGTCCACGCCCTCAACAAAGTCTGGAATAGTCCCAAGCCAAGCGCGCTTTTTACCTTTACCTGTCTGAGCTACTGGTTTGAGATCACTATTACGCTGGTAATCAAAATTCTCATTGTCTGTTAGTAACAATATCGTCATTTGCTCCACAAGTTTTGAAACCTTTGCCAAGCCTTGATATTCAATCAAGTCAGCAGTGTCTTCTGTAGAATGATATTGTGGATGAGGACCAGTAAAAAAGAACAGAACAGGTATTTCTATGGCATTAAAAGAAACATGATCACTTGCATCCCAACCACCATCGCTTAATTGAAGATCAAAGTTATACGCATCGTCCAAACCTTTGAGCATTGCCCTGAATCTTTCGCAACTACCAAGCCCACCAACATACAATCTGTCGTCTCGCAGGCGGCCAACTGAATCTACGTTTATCATTGCCACAATTTTGTGGTCTACTACCGGATTTGATGCCAAATATGATGACCCAAGTAAACCGATTTCTTCACCTGCGAAAAATACAACCAGGAGCGATCGATGTGGGCTATTCAGGTTTGTAAGATTACCAATAATTTGCAAAACCGAAACAACTCCAGAGGCATTATCTTCAGCACCGTTATAGACGCCAGAAACTTCATTATTGTCTTTATATGCAAGTCCCAGATGGTCGTAATGTGCACCGATAAGAACAATTTCATTTGCCAAATCCCCAGAACCAGGAATCCAGCCAAGAACATTGCGTCCTTGCAAATTGGCAAACCCTTCTCCATACAAGGGAAAATCCTGGAATCTATTCTCCATTCCTGGAACCAGTTTGATATTTTGAGTATCCATCCAGTTTGCTATAGAATCTGCAGCAACCAGAGCTGATTTTGTGCCGTTACCCCTGCCTTGTAACTGATCACTGGCTAAAGCTTCGAGAGCAGTTTCCATATCGAAAGCTTGTACATTTAAAGCAAGTAAAAGCAAGAACATCGTGGTTCGTAACATTAAATGTCTCTCCTCTGGCAATCATCCAACCTCTGAGCTATAATCAAATCAACAGTAACGCCCGAAACAAGGAACGGCAATAGTGACATATCCCGAATTACCACCAAAAGCTGCAACCGCTGTAAGTGTGATAGCGACTCTCTCAGATGCAAATTTTACTGCTCATCTGGTTGGCGGTGCTGTTCGAGATTTATTATTGGGGCTGCCTGCAGGTGATTTTGACGTAGCAACAAATGCTACCCCTGAGCAAGTTGCAGAGTTGTTTTCAAAAACGTATTTTGTTGGCGCTGCATTCGGTGTGACTCTGGTCAATATCGATGGAGAAAGCATTGAAGTTGCCACATGGCGGACTGAAAGTTCTTACAAAGATGGTCGCCACCCTGACAATGTCTCTTATAGTGACAATCTTGATGATGATGCTGCACGTAGGGATTTTACCGTCAATGCCCTTTACCTTGACTCAATTAATAAGATAATTATCGATCCCGTTAATGGATTGGCTGACATAGAATTAAAAGTGCTGCGTGCTGTTGGTAATCCTGATCACAGATTCAGTGAAGATGGTTTGCGCCTGCTTAGGGGAGCAAGACTTTCCGCTGTTTGTGGGCTGACGGTTTGCAAAGAAACAGAAGCAGGAATGAAAAAAAACTGCAAAATGATTGATGCTGTAAGTGGAGAGCGAATTGGCATCGAACTTACCAAGCTTCTCACTGGGCCAAAACCCAACACGGGATTGGAATTACTAAAAAGAACTGATGTACTTGAACATATTATTCCTGAGTTATTACAGCTCGTTGATTTACCTCAACCAGCCAATTTCCACCCTGAAGGATGTGTTTGGACTCACACAATGCTTGCTCTTGAATCCTTGAATGAGCCCACTCCGGCATTAGCTTTTGCAACTCTGTTCCACGATATAGGGAAACCGGATACAATTACTGAAAAAAACAGAATAAGATTCAAC
>JABIBH010000115.1 GCA_018652925.1 bacterium
AGAATCTTCAACACGATTGATACCCACATCAATAACAACTGCATCTTTTGCAATATGCTCTCTAGTTAGATATTCTGGAATACCTATTGCTGCAACTACTATATCAGCTCGGGAAACAACTTCTGCCAGGTCAGTTGTTCTGGAGTGACAAAGCGTCACAGTAGCATTTCCCATTTCAGTTTTCATGGACAGCAACATCGATAATGGCCTGCCAACAATTACACTCCGCCCCACAATTGCAACATTCTTTCCGGATGTATGAATATTGTAATAGTTAAGAAGATGCACGACACCCTTTGGTGTACACGGAATGTATCTGGGTGTTCCAGCTAACAACATTCCCAGATTTTCAGGATGGAAACCATCAACATCTTTTGCAGGGTCAACTGCATTTTGCACAGTTGCTTCACAAATATGCGCAGGTAATGGGATCTGAACCAATATACCGTCTATTGTTGAATCGGCATTAAGCTCGTTAATCAAATCAAGAAGTTCAGATTGAGTTACAGATGCATCAAGCTTGATAGTCTGATGATAAAACCCGGCCTTTTCACAGGCCTTACTCTTGTTCCGAACATAGACTTGCGATGCTGGATCTTCGCCAACAAGGATAACGGCAAGACCAGGTCGGCTAGAAATCTTTTCGACTTTAGATGACAGTTCATTAATTAATGAATTACGAACATCTTTTCCTGAAAGCAGAGAACTCATCAAATCAACTCCAGATTTACTTTGCGTAGGAAACTGATCTGGTTTCGCGTAAAACCATAACCTTGATCTGGCCTGGATACTCCAGCTCGCCTTCAATTTTTTTACAGATCTCTTCAGACATCAAGGCAGACTCTGCATCAGAAACTTGTGAACTATCAACAAGTATTCGAATTTCTCTTCCCGCCTGAATAGCAAAAGACTTCTCAACGCCTTCATAACTTTCAGCAATCCGTTCAAGATTTTCAAGTCGCTTGATATAATTGTCAAAGCTTTCACGTCGTGCACCAGGTCTGGAGGCTGATACGGCATCAGCTGCTGAAGTTATCCAGGTGTAAGGTGAAATTGCCTCAATATCGTGGTGGTGGCCCTCAATTGCATTCACTACAAATGGCTTCTCTTTGAACTTTCTGGCAAGTCGACCGCCTATTTCAGCATGTGGTCCTTCCACTTCATGGTCTGTTGCTTTACCTATGTCATGCAGGAAACCACATCGTTTTGCAACAACTGGATCAAGCCCAATTTCAGAAGCAATGGTTGAACACAACGCAGCAACTTCTTTGCTATGAATCAAAAGATTCTGACCGTAACTGGTTCTATAATGAAGTCGACCAATATGGTAATACAATCTGTGATCAACATTCTGCAAATCGAGGTCAATACATGATTGCTCCCCGATATCGTTTAATTTTTCATCCATTTCCTTTGATACTTTTTCAACAGTTTCTTCAATTCTACCTGGATGAATTCTGCCATCTTTAATTAATTTCCGTAACGCAATACAGGCAACTTCGCGACGAACAGGATCGAAACCGGAAATAATTACTGCTTCAGGAGTATCGTCAATAATTACATCAACACCTGTCGACAATTCAAATGCACGAATGTTTCGACCTTCTCGACCGATAATACGTCCTTTCATATCATCATTAGGAAGGTCAACCACTGAAACTGATGTTTCAGCTACATGTTCAGAAGCATATCGATGAATTGCCAGGGAAAGAATATTCTGGGAATCCTTGCGAGCTCTTCTTTCTGTTTCGGACTTGATTTCATATAGTGATTTTGCGGCCGCAAGTTTTGCTTCAGAAAGCATGTTATCCATAAGAGTTTGTTTTGCATTTTCAGCAGTCATGCCTGCTACCTGCTCAAGCACTTCCTGCTGCTTAGTTACAATCAGGGAAGCTTGCTCTTTATCTTTTTGTAATACTTCTTCTTTTTCCTTGAGCGAAGTTTCTATCTTCTCCAGTTTTGCTTCTTTATGATCAACAAATGTTACTTTCTTGTGAAGATTTGTTTCTCTTTGATCCAAAACAGATGTCCTGCGTGACTGTTCATCACGAGTTTTTTCTGTTTCACTTTCGAATAACTTTCGTGATTTAAAATATTCTTCCTTGGCATCAAGTGAAGCTGTCTTAAGTATGTTTGCAGATTCCCTATTTGCCTCATCAATCAAACGACTGGACTTTTCCCGGGCGATCTCACCATTTTTCTTACTTATAGTATTAAGAACAAGCAGCCCCAAGCCAAAGCCAACAATCAAAGTGACTGCAAGCGCTAAATAATATTCCCAAGTCATTATAATTCCTTCCCTGATTGGAAAGGAGGAGATTAGATCAAACAAAAAAGATTCCCCGACAAGCCGTGTGACCGGAAGCAACTGAACCAATTGCTCCAAAGGCGGATAGGCTGTTTAAAACTTTTGCCTTCCCCGTTTGGGGCATGACAGCCGACTTAAAACAAGACCATCCTCACTAATAACGTTGGCTCAAACCAAGCGGCACATCACAAACATGGCAGGGAATCTTGAACTGATTCCTATATATAACAGTCTACAGGTTTTCTAACTCTTTGTCCAGAAAATCCGCTGCCTGAGAAACTCTATCTTCCAACTTTTGTAGAGTCTCACTATGACCATGACGTTCACGAAGTAACTCATCCGCCAAATTTACAGCAGCTAAAATAGCAACCTTCTCTACAGCAATTAAATTGGAGTTTGCTGCAACCTCTTGCATTTTCTGATCAACGAGACCAGCGACCTTAAGAACATAGGCCGCATCTGTATCACCGCGCAGTGTATAATCCTGCCCGTAGATTTTAACTGTTACACTTTTCGGTTCGACCATATTCGTCTTCCCGAACTAAAGCCGCAAAGAATTGGTGACAAAATTATTCTGTCACCTACATCAGGAGTCTAATTCTGCTAACAGATCTCCAACCTTCTCTTCAATCAAGCGACGTTTCTTTTCAAAATTATCGACGAATAAATTATCTGGTCGCGCTTCGTCGATATTGTTTTTCAAGCGACCAATCTCTATTTGCAAAGCCTCAACATGGGCTTCGAGTTCATCTCGTTGCTGAATCAATCGTGAGTTATTAACTTTTAGCTCACGTATCGCTCCAACCGCACGCATCATTTTTTCTTCGAGTATGCTACAGCTATCTGCCACCATTATCTCCTGTAAGCTAGTCTCTTATAGTGACGCCAAGCGTTCCTGAAAGACGTTCTGTAACCTTAATAATTGCTACATCAACAGATTTGCTCTTCAGGCTACTCTTGGTTGACTGAAATTTCAAGCGAATTCCTAAGGAAACTGACCCTGAAGGAATGTTTTTTCCCTTATAAATATCAAACATTTCAATGTCAACAAGGAGCTTTCCGCCTGAATCTTTAACAGCTTCTATTATACTCTTGTAGCTAACTGTTTCAGGAGCGATAAGAGATAAATCCCTGGTTGAAGCTTGATATCGGGAGTAATTGTCAAATTCCACAGTTGGCACATTTAACCCAAACTTACCTAGATCCAACTCAACAATTGATACAGGATAATCAATATTGTATTTCGACAACACCGAACTTGAAACAAGTCCCATACTGCCAATGTTGTCTTCAGCACTATTGCTCAGTGTGAACTGTAGACCTTTTTGGTAAAACGGTTCATCTCCACCAGGCGTGATAATTAGTTGATCACCCATATTGATTGAGAGTTGTTCTACAATTCCTTTCAATTCCATCAATACCATCGGCAAAGAATGATGCGCCTGCTCTTCCCTACCTGCAATTGCGAATTGCAGAATCTTTCGCTCAAGAGGCAATAGCTTTTCATCTTCATGTCGTAATTCACGCTCAAGTTTGAGCGATGGCAGAAAAACAGAATTTATCTGATACAACTTAATCGGGATCTTTGCATCTACATTGATATTGTGACGAACTGTATCTAGCATAGATGGAATCATTGTTGTCCGCAACAGAGTCTCTCCACCATGATGCGGATTATGAATTCTCATCAATTCGAAACGATAGTCACCTTCGGCAATTCTCAGATTATGAACATTTTCCAATGACACAAATGATGAAGTTATAATTTCAGAGAATCCAGCTCCCGTCAAATAGTCAGCTGCTTTTTCAAGGACCTGATCACACTCTCTGCGTTTTACACCGGTACCACTTCTAAAATTCGATTCAATTTTAAGGCTATTGAAACCATAAATTCTGGCAACTTCTTCAATCAAATCAACTTCAATAAAAATGTCTCGGCGGAATGAAGGAATTGTTACCATCAATTGACCGGTAACACTTTTTCGATCAGAAACTTGTCCAAGTAATTTACTCTTCAGACCAATGCTGGCTAAAATATCGACAACTTCAATTGTAGTAATTTCTGCTCCCAAAAGTCTGTTCACCTGTTCAACTCTGAGTGGGACAGTATTTAGTTCTGCCCTGTCAGGATCCTGGCGATCAACAAAATTTGAAACTATATGAGCGTCTGCATTTTTTTGTAATAAATACAAAGCTCTTTTGGCAGCAAAATCTACATTTTCCCAATCGACAGTTCTTTCAAATCGATATGAACTATCACTCTGCAGTTGCAGTCTTCTGGAAGTCTTTCTAATCAGCGATGGATTGAAATATGCGCTTTCAAGCACAAGGTCTGATGTACTTTCATCCACTTCGCTTCTCTGTCCACCCATAACCCCAGCAACTGCCACAGATCCGATACTATCAGCAATAACAAGATCCTGATCTGACAGTTTCCGTTCAATTCCATCAAGAGTAACGAATATTTCTCCACCCTTTGATTTACGAGTGAACAGACGATTCCCGCTTAATTTATTCAAATCAAAGGCATGCATTGGCTGACCAAGTTCAAACATCACATAGTTTGTTATATCAACAACGTTGTTTATTGGTCTAAGTCCAACAGCCGTGAGACGATTTATCATTTCCTGAGGTGATGGCTTAACTTTCAAATCTCTGGCAAGATGCGCAGTATACCTTGAACAATCTGCAAACTCTTCTATCTCAACAGTAAAATCGACAGCTTCCTTGCCTGCTTTTGGTGGCGACCAAACGTCTGGAGTATTGAGTAAAGAGCCCGTAATAGCGGCAACTTCCCTGGCTACTCCAAGGTGGCTCAATAGATCTGGTCGATTGGGTGTCACTTCAACATCCAGAACTGTATCCCGGTATCCAAATAATTCGTCAATTGAAGTACCCGGTTTCAATTCAGGAGCTAATTCCATTATGCCGTCGCTCTTAACAGCAAGCCCAAGTTCAGACTCACTACAAATCATACCAAAACTCTCAACGCCACGAATCTTGGCTTTCTTTATCTTAAACTCACCGGGAAGCATTGCGCCGGTTTGTGCGAAAACAATATTCATTCCTGCTTTGACATTCGCAGCTCCACAAATAACCTGTGAAACAGAATCGCCATTATTTACTGTGCACAGACTGAGCTTGTCGGCATCAGGGTGCTGTTCGCAAGTTTCTACATAACCAACAACAACACCAGGATACTCCCTGACAAAATAGCTTATTTCTTCAACATTCAGTCCAACCAGAGTCAGTTGTTCAGCGAGTTCCTCAACTGAACAATCCCAGGTTACAAAATCTTTTAACCAATTCAGACTTATATTCAACGTACACTCCTGAACTGTGAAAGAAATCTCAGATCATTTTCATAGAGGTAGCGGATATCTTTAATTGCATGTTTCAG
>JABIBH010000116.1 GCA_018652925.1 bacterium
CGCGATCGGGCAAAATTGTTGTCAGGTAAAACTGGTCCAATCAAAATGAAAGAACTGGCAACTCTGTTTATTGTAGTGAGCTGCCTTGCAATGCTTACCATCCAGGCATTTATACCGGAGTTACAACATATTTCGCGAAGTGCGATAATTCTTGTTGGTACGCTGATGTTCTTTATTCTGCGAATTCTTCGTGTCGATGATCTTGAAGAGATTCCTTGGAATATTGTGCTTCTTTTTGGTGGTGCAATGAGTCTTGGTTTTTGTCTATGGGAAACAGGCGCTGCACGATGGTTGGCAGTTCAATGGCTTGGCGTAATTCAAAACGCACCGTGGTTCTGGTTTGTAATGGGACTTGCACTGCTGATGCTGATCATGACAAACCTGGTGATGAATGTTGCTGCAGTTGCAATATTACTGCCTGTGGGATTAGTAATTGCCGAGTACTTGAATGTGTCGCCGGAGCTGGTTCTATTTTCATCTCTGGTGGTTGCAGGTATGCCGTTCTTGTTCCTGATCGGTGCAGCTCCCAATGCGATTGCCTATGAGAGTAGCCAGTTTTCAGCAGGGGAATTTTTCAAGGCAGGTATTCCTGCATCGATTATTTTGCTTCTGGTTCTGATGGTTTTTGTACGCTGGATCTGGCCTTGGATGGGGATGCCTACATCAGCTTCCTAGCTGTGAATCGGGAGCATTAATGTAAACGATGTTCCAACGCCAACTTCACTTTCCACACTGATATCGCCACCAAGTTTGTTCAAAATATTGTGTACAATGGACAGTCCCAGACCAGTGCCTTTGCCAGGTGGTTTGCTGGTATAGAACAAATCAAAAATCTGATTCAAATTATCTTCTTCAATACCAATTCCGTTATCGGTGATAGTGATTGCAATGCGGGCACCTTCGTCAGGGTCTTCGCAGAGTTCCGCCGATATTCCCAGTTCAGGAGAATCCGGAGCTTTCTCTTCAATTGCATCCAGAGCATTGCGAACCAGGTTGACCAGGACCTGTTCAAGCAGAGTTATATCGGTTTCAATGAGTGGCAGATCTTGTGTAAAATCTTTTGATATTGTTACGTCAATACGACGCAATTCCGGCCTCATAAGAGCAATCAGTTCATCCAGGATATCTGTAACTTTAACTGATATTTTAGCACCTTTTGATTTTCTGGAAAACCCAAGCAAGCTGTGAGTAATCGATGCGCATCTCCTGGTTTGCAGCAACAGACTGTCAACTGCTTCTCGGAGTTCAGATCGTGATTCTGCATCAATTTCAGCATCGACAAGAGTCTCGTCTATAACTCCCGATATCATTTCAATAATTGCCAACGGATTGTTTATTTCATGTGCAACACCGGCTGCCATTTTACCGATTGCAGCAAGTCTTTCGGTTTGAATCAGATCTTCCTGCAGTTTTAATCGATTTGTTATGTCGCGACAAATTCCAGCAACTTCAACAATATGCCCGAACTGATCAGTAATTGTGGTCAATGAAAGGCTGCCAATTACTTCACTGCCATCGCGTCTGAGTAATTTTATTTCAAAGCAGTTTGAGTGGCCACTACTGAATGCTTCTTTGAAAAGATCAACCATCTGTTGAGGATCAACAGCAAGATCCTTTGCGTATTTTTCAGTTGCTTCAGCGTTGGTGTAACCAAGCGAGGCAACGGCACCGTTATTGATTGAAATAATTTTACCGGTCGGCTTGGTCAGGAATATTATGTCCTGACTGTTTTCCAAAACTCCTCGCAGGAAACTACGAGCTTCAGACAACTCTTCTTTTTGTTGAGACAGTGCGCGTTCACTCGTGTGTAACTCGGTATGGTCTTCCACAAGTCCAATCAGGCCGATTATTTTATCATCGCGATCAATAGGAAACAGGGTTGCACTGAAGTAGTATCGGTCATCATTATCAAGAGGCAGTACACCATCAAATTGAACAGTTCTGCCAGTTTCCAAAACCTGTTTTTCCCGTTTATTTATTCGCCGTGCGACCGGGGCAGGGAACAGATCGAAATCAGTTTTACCAATAACATCCTGTTCGTTTTTCCCAAGAGTTTCCAGGCCGGTATTGTTCATCAACTGATAACTGAGCTGGTCGTCCTTGATATAAATACTCAGCGGAGCAAACTCAATGAAGTGCTCAAGTCTGGCGCGTGTGTCCGCAAGCTGACTCTCTGTTTCAGCTGACATCTGTTGGCAGTTGGCAGAAATTTCCAGCGCTTCCTGAATCAGCTCGCCAGACTGTCCTGCGTCACGGAGTTTACCGAGAGTGGCATCCAGATCTTGAAGACAGGTATTAAGTTTGTTGTTAGTCCTGTTCATATTCTTCGCGTAGCTTGTTACTCGCTTCTAAAATATCGCGTGGGGTGGAGGCGTGTTCCATTACATCTTGCAGTTTTTCCTGGAATTGTTCTCTGAGTTTATTTCTACGCTGAACTCCAGCACCTTCAATAGCCTCTATAATAACCTCAAAATCACATGGCTTGGTCAGATATTTGAACACATCCAGCTTGCCTGCTTCAAGGGCTGTTTCTGTGTTGCCGTGACCTGTGAACATTATCGATTCAAGGAATGGTTGCAGAACATTCAGCTTTTCAATCACCTCAACGCCATCCATATGCGGCATTTTCAGATCGACAATTGCGACATCAAAAGATTCTCTGGTGGCAATTGCCAAAGCCTCCGGGCCAGTGGTTGTTGTTACAACATGGTAGCCTCTTTTGAAGAGTCTCTTGGCCAGAAATGTGACCAGATCTTCTTCATCATCCACAATTAGAACTCGGAGTTTTCTTTCGTTGTCACTCATTGCAAAATCTTTCGCTACAGCCATTGGATATTGTTAGCTACATTGATGAACTTAAAATGCAGTTCTGTCAAGTATTGGCATGAATAACTGTTATTTTACAATCCACGCAATCTTTCATCTTTCAACATCGATGGGTCTCTTTGGCTCAATATTTCATCTATCAGTTGCAACCCTTTTTCCCTGTCAGTTGGCAGGTTTAATCTCAACGGCAAATAGTTGCTTGCGTGGTTGGAATGAAATGCGCATCGAGTAAGTTCAGCTTTATCGATAATTGTTCGCAACTCATCAAGCATCTGCCATGGATCTGGAAGAGTAAATTCGCCCGCTAGTTGGGCCGCGTTCATGGGAGTCCCTGGAACAACTGTTGTAGTGAGTGCGCCAACAAAAGGAGGGTCCATTGCAGTCAGAATCTTTGCAGTTTCTGTTGCATGGATCTCAGACAACTCCGTTCCACCAACACCAAGCATCACAATTACTGAATGCCTGATTCCAGCTTCTTTCAATCTGTGCGCAGTCTCAACGGCCTGTTCAGCAGTTGATCCTTTGCAGATATTTTCCAACACCTGGTCGCTGCCACTTTCAACACCGTGGTAAACAATGCCAAGTCCAAGATCTTTGAGTTGCTTTAGTTCATCAACAGACTTTTTCAGCACAGACCGTGCGTCACCGTAAATTCCAACTCTGCGAACAGTTGGAATGGAGGTACGGATTTCTTCTAGAATCTTACAAAGTTTGTTGGTTGAAAGTATTAGAGCATCGCCATCGCACAAAAACATTCTGCGTGGCTGATAACCGGAGTTTGCAATTTCATCGATGTCAGCTTTAACGGTTTCCCATGGCTTAACTTTGAACTTTTGATCGCCATCTGAATACATCGCGCAGTAAGTGCATTTGTTGTGACTGCACCCAACGGTGACTTGCAACAACATACTTTCAGCTTCGCTTGGTGGTCTAAATATGCGTCCGATATAATCCACTAGAATACACCAGTCCATGCAAAGTTATTCATGATTTCTCTGTCACCAGAAGGAGAGTGGAATATCAACGATGCCAACACAATCTTTGATTGCATCTCTGGGATATAAACTCTATCGATGTGTACCACTGCATCTGAACTAGAGAAATCAGCAGGGCCAACTGAGCCGCCAAAGTGATCGCTTCTGCCAAACGCAATATGAACGCCAAGCTTTTCATCTAGCAGAACTGAACCTGTTGGCTGTAACCCAAAGTCACCAAGTACGCCAAGACCAAGTTCAGATAGGTTAGCATAAGCTGGTTCATTTTTAATATATTCAGCTTCAAATTTGCTGTGAGGTCCATCGCTTAAAATCTCAACAGCTTTGTTTTGTTCAATTTTGTAGAGAACTACTTCATCGTCAAATTGAACTGGAAGTTCACCTGCGGTAAGGCTCTTTGCATCAAGGTTACCTTCATAAGGGACGACATAAGTTTCGCCAGATGGGAGATTGCCAGCGTTGCCATTGGTTGGGAAAAGTCCGCCCGATGCATGAGCAGGGTTGAATCGTAAATCGAGATTTAGTTTGTGAGTATTACCTGCTACTTCAAATAATACTGTTGCTGACTCTGCATCGTTTACTAACTCTTTTAAGATTTCAACTCGTCTGTTTACTTCAGTATAATCGATTTGCAAAGCTGGAATCATACAGGATAAAAAGCCAGGCATTGTAGCTGCACGCATATCGAAATCACGCACAGCAACTTTTAGTGGAGCAGTTGCGCTTAATTCTGTGGGAGCAAGAACCATGGAGTGATCCGTGAAAAGAGTGTTGAATGAAATTGCCTGTTGTCCTTCAAGCTCATCAACTGAATGCAATACTTTGTCGGCAGGTAGAGGCACGCAAAGTTCAGGCAAATCTGCATTGTTGCCACCTGCGTTATGATACCAAGCAAGAGTTATAGCATCTAGTCCTATCTCAGCTTTTGCTTCATTAAGCAGGAGAGCCCAGTTGGTTGCCATTTCACGACGAGCCTGCCAATCTGGATTGTCTGGAAGTTTTGCGTCTGGCAGATCCACAATTATTGCGAGTGCTGTATCGTTGTCACTTGGCTGAAAAACTCTTTGCACCAATTTTACTAAATCTGAACTGTTCATTATTGCTCCTTTAAGTTGAGATTACAATATACCATAAGCATGATTTTGGGGCAAAGATTGGGGGATAAAAAGTCTAGCTGGGTTGAATTATGTTGGTAAATTGGAATGTTATGCAGACTGTATAAGAAATAATAATAATTGACTTTGATTTTCTAGTTTGGTAGAATGCTTGAGGTTACAGGAATTAGAAAAATAGCGTGGGAGTTTTTATACAGACAGTAATTGCTATGCTAAAGGGTTTATACAGTCTGTATAATAGTAGTTATGTGTAAAATTCAAAAAAGGAGAAAAGATTATGAA
>JABIBH010000117.1 GCA_018652925.1 bacterium
CGGAACGACGATGTGGTATCAGAGCCTGATCCAGACCTGTCGTAACTGGCAATTGCCTGCTCTATATCATTCAATTTTTCGTAGCATTCGCCTTGGCGATAAGCAACTTCTTCAACAGTTGATGAACCTTCATCCAAAGACTTGCCCCAGGCATCAATTGCGACTGCAAAATCACCAAGTTCATCTTGATACAATCCTGCGATCTGATACCAGATTCCTTTAGCGCGATCGCTGTCAGGGTAATCTGTTTTTAATCGCTGCAATGCACCAACTGCTGCTGGCCACTCTTCTACTTCCTGATAGGAAAGGCTGGCGTTGAACAGAGCCAACGATGCGTATTCACTATCCGGTTTTATATCTGGCAAGATTTCATAAGTAACTGCTGCTTCTTCAAATTCACCCAGTCGGTATAAGGCCGTTCCTTCACGAAACATCGACAACCCGGCAAGTTCATGCTCAGGATGAGTGATGGTGAAGTTGCGATAACCTGATAACGCCTGCTGATTTTTATCCATGCGATAGTAACTTTCAGCCAGATAGAAAAGTGCGCCTGGGCCGTTTTCACTATCAGCGTAATCAAGAGTTACGCGTTCGAAAGCGACCGCTGCTGCTTCATAATTGTTATCGGCAAAAGCGTTCTGACCTTTAGTCCAATAATGGTCTGCAGCCATGGGAGAATCTGGCCTGGTAGCCAGGTACTCTTCCATATCACGACCACTTCTGTAATAAGAACTCTGGATTCCCAGCTCAGCATCTTCTACGCGAAGATCTTCTGGATATGTATCAATAAACTCATTGAATGCATTGATTGCCAAATCATCCTGTTTGGAGTTGTAGTAACTGTTTGCAACGCCAAAAAGTGCTTCCAGTGAGTGAACGCCTTCAGGATATGCCTTGTGAAGTTTACTGTAGGTAAGAGCTGCATCTGCGAATTGGCCCAAACCAAACTGGGTATCAGCAGTGCGATACATTGATTCTTCAACCTGTGCACTGTTGGGATATTCAATTGTAATTTTCTTCCAGGAATTGACAGCTTCTTCGTAGTACTGCAATCGATAGTAGCAGTCAGCCAAATTCAGTATTGCCGATGATGTTTGTGAATCATCAGGATTTGCTTCTATAAATTTGGTGAATTGCTGTAGTGCTTCCTCATATTCGTGTCTGTTGAAATAGAGCGACCCCAGAGCAAGAGAGTTGCTGCCGGTTTCACTATCGGCATTGGTCATTTGAATCAGGAACTCTTCCTGTTCATCCAATGCGAGTTGGTATTCACCAAGTTGACTACGACTGGCGACCAGTCCTTGAAGACTTGCCGCTGCCATGTCACTTCTTGGGTAGCCGGTTAGAACCAGTCGATACATTCCGCTTGCTTCGCGGAACAGACCTTGATTGTAATATGCTTCTGCCAGATGGTAATATGTCTTGGCTCGCCAATCACTTGGAGTTGGGAGCAATCTATTGGCAACAAAATTGAAGTTGGTAATTATCCGATCATACTGACCAAGATGGTAGTAAGTTGATGTTGCCAGGAACAAAGCCTTCTCGCCTACTTCCGAGTTGGCAAACCTGTCCATCACATTCTGGAAACTACGAACAGCAAGTTCATACTCTTCCAGTTTGAAATGACTGAAGCCTTTGAGAATCTGAACTCGCGCTTCCAGTTCATCACCACTGTATTGAACCAAAAACTCATCGGCAGTAAGAATGGTTTGTGACCAGTTTTGTTCATCGGCAAGTGAGTAAATTATTTTATGCAGTGCAGACGATGCCATATCGCTACCTGGAGCTCGCCTCACAACTTCCGTAAATTCAAACGATGCGTGAGAATTACTTCCATGTTCCATCCAGGCAAGCCCGGCAAGATAACATGATTCAACCAATAGCTGCTCGTAAGGATTGTGACTTTTTGTTTCGTCAACTCTACGAACACATTCTTCCCAGTTTTTATTACGATATGAGATGCACGCCAGCTTGTAATGTGCGTCCGCAACAAACCTGCTTGAGCTGTGGTTATTCAGAAACTTCCGATAACTTTTTTCAGCAACTTTGTTTTGATCACTGTTATAGAATGCTTCAGCAATATTAAAAGCAATTACATCTGTCAGTGGACTGTCTGGGTATCGACGTAAGGCTTGTCGATATTTCTGAATCGCCAGAATATACTGACCGGACTCTTCCTGACATCTGCCCTGAAAGTACAAACCGAAATCAGTTGGCACATCCTTGAACCAGACAATTGCATCCTCATAATTTCCAGCTTGATATTCAAACAGGCCAAGAGCCAGTTTCACATCGTTCAAATCATAGTAACCAGGGCGCTCTTCAAGTAACCTGCGATAGGTTTTCTCAAGCGATTGCCAATCACCGGTAACCATACCGGTCTGACCGATGCTGTAAAGTGCCTCGCCAACTAGAAATGAATTTCGGTGTTTTTTCAACAGCTTTGTAAACTGCTCCATTGCCCGGTCATAATAACCAAGGTTGTAATAGCATTCTCCACTGCGCTGCAGTACTGAAGCCTCAAGATATGAGGTCTTACCATTACGATCGCCAACAATGTTGAACTGCTCAAGAGCCAGTTCATAATCACCACTGTTGAAATAGCTTTCTCCAAGCATGAACTGAGCTTTGGCAGCTCTATCGCTGTTGTTGTAGGGCCCCAAATAAAGTTGGAGCTGCTGGATTGCAGTTGGGTATTCTTCTGCTGCATATGATGCACCAATTGTTTCCCATAACACCTGTTCATCAGGAATAATTTGTTCATCTTGTGCGGTCAGTGGCATTGCCACCAAAACCATCAATAGTAAAATGGCCATTGACTTGGTCATTTTTCGTCCTCCCCATTATCACGGTTATCAGAACCACTGATGTTAATTCGCATCGGTGTTTTTGTTCTGTTTCTAAATCCAAGAATTGCTACATCGACGCTGTTATTCCATTTGGTGCCGATGTCATCAACAAGTGTTATTGTCGCCTTGTAATTACCGTCGTTGATTAAACGACCGTTATTGTCATCGCCATTCCAGGTAACAACTTCCGGTGGATGTCCTTCACCTTCGATAACTCTGATCAGATCGCCATCCAGATCTGTCATCAGAATTGCCCAGCTTTCCACGCTGCCACGGATTGCTGCATCGATATGGAAATCGACACTGCGCTCTGCGCCAGATGGGCTGAATCTGTTTCTGTCTGAATTAATTTCCACGCCATCGTAGATACCGAAACGCATGGTTGCACTGACAACAGTTGTTGACCCGAGGTCATGACTTAATTGAGCAAAATCACCCTGCCATTTACCGTGGCGAATACCGCCACCAAAACCAACCTGCTCGTGCAGTGAATCGTAGCCGGCTCTCAGAGCGAGGCTGCGCATAGGTTGCACTTCAACGCCGCCACTGAAATAACTGCCGCTGAATTCTGTTTTTGAAACATCACCCAAAACCAGTAATTTTTTGGAAAGCAGGTGTAATACAAATCCTGTTCGCAGAGTGCGAGCCATTTTTTCAGGATATTGATCCAATGTTATTTCTGGTTGAATTGCATTTTGCACAGACATACCAAGACTAAGTCTGCGATCAGGTCGCAGATACATTCCAACATCGACACCAAAGCCGGTGCCACTGATTCCATTAATCTGTTGACTGATGCTTTTCAGGGTAGTGCCGTAACCGAACCTACTGCCACCTCGTGCATAGCTTGCAGTGAAAACGCCTTCGCTTTCATTGAATGTGTTGCCCAGGTCATGATAAATATCTGCCTGTTCAAATTCGCCACTTGTTACATAAGTGCCACCAAATGAGAACACACCTTTACCATCGGTTGGCTTGCCAAATGAGAAGTATGAATATTGGGTGTCGGAAAACATGGTTGCACTCATTGCTGTTATCTCAGTATTTCTGAGTTGCGACAAGCTACCCGGGTTCCAGTAGGATGATGCTGCGCCATCGCCCAGTGCAGACACGGCTCCACCAAGTGCAAGACTACGAGCACTGCCACCAAAACGCATGAATGCGCCAGGTGCTCCTGCATCGTTTGCTGCTTGCAATGGGCCAGCAATCACTACACCAAGTACTGCTACTGCTATTATCCATTTTCTTGCTTTTTCATAGCGTTCCATCGCTATTCTCCTGTCTCTTATTTTATTACAGCAATTTTGCGCTGTTGATCAAATCCATCACCAGTTGCCCGACAGATATATCCGCCATTGGCAACCACATTACCTGCACCGTTGCGACCATCCCATTCAAACCAGGCTTCAACACCAGCAGTAACATC
>JABIBH010000118.1 GCA_018652925.1 bacterium
CATTGGAAGGACCACCTAAATCAGCTCGTGATGTTGAGAAGTGGCATTGGGCTACGGTCTTATGGACAGCGTGACCCGCTTGTAGAATACAAACAAGAGTCATTTCATATGTTCCAGGACCTCATGCAAAATATCGAGCAAGACTCGGTTCGACTGTTCTTCAGGGCGGAATTGGTACACCAGCCAGCGGTTCAAGCTCCAACTGATATGAAAGAATCGCATGCTGAGGTTGACATAATGAAACAGGTACAACAACCAGCAGCTGAACAACAGCAACCGGCTCAAGCTTCAGGCCCTGCGCCTGTAGAAAGAGCAGAGCCAAAAGTCTCAAGAAATGATCCCTGCCCATGTGGCAGTGGCAAGAAATTCAAGAAATGTTGCGGGTCCTCAAATTAACTGACTTGCCGTATTATTGATACTGTGTTAGCGTTCGGACCCGAAAGAGGAGACAATTTGGACAAGCAGCTGAATAAACTGAAGCAATTACTATCTGATTTGCTTATCGAGCCTAAATCGATGAGCTTGCTTATTGAAGCGTCTGGTAAACCGTCAGCATCGGGAATAAGACATTTCAACCAAGCAGAGGAAGATACATTAAGCCCTGATGCAAGGGGCTATTTGCTTGAGCTGTCGAGAACTGGCAGAATTGATCAGTCCCAGATGGAACTGATTATCCAGTTTGCATCGATGACAATGATGGGCCCTGTTACAAAAAATATGCTCACTGATGTTGTTGATAATCTCATATTTTCATTTTCTGACGATGAAAACTACAAGGTTCACTTTCCATCCTCGAGAAAAGTTAATTAAAATTGCAAATTAGGAGTTATCTTGAAGCTGCTCATAGTGGAGTCACCGGCTAAGTCGCGTACAATTGAAAAATTTCTAGGACCGGACTATAAAGTTGCCGCCAGTTTTGGACATATCAGAGATCTGCCAGGTTCTGCTGCTGAGATTCCAGCAAAAATCAAGGGCGAAGATTGGGCCAGACTTGGTATTGATGTCGATAACGAATATGAACCTGTATATGTAGTCTCAAAAGACAGTAAAAAACATGTTACTGCATTGAAGAAACTTCTCAAAGATGCCGACGAACTATTGCTCGCAACAGATGAGGATCGCGAGGGAGAAGCTATTAGCTGGCACTTACTGGAAGTACTAAAACCAAAAGTTCCAGTCAAGCGCATCGCATTTCATGAAATAACAAAAAAAGCAATTACAGAAGCGCTTGAAAATCCCAGAGAGATTAAACCTGAAGTTGTAAAGGCTCAGGAGAGTAGACGGATTCTTGATCGTTTATTTGGTTATACTTTATCACCAGTGTTGTGGAAAAAAGTCAGAACCAAACTTAGCGCAGGTAGAGTTCAAAGCGTAGCCGTCAGACTTATTGTTGAGCTTGAAGAGCTTCGTCAAAAATATCTTATATCTGAATACTGGGATGTTGAAGCGAGTATAGGCTCTGATGACACTGCTTTTACAGCCAAACTTGTTAAAGTTGATAATGACAGATTGATTACTGGCACCGATTTTGATAAAACTACTGGTGAACCCAAGAATCCTGCAAACACAGTGCATATGGATCAGGACTTGGCAGAAATCATTACCAAAGGCTCTCTTGCTGATAAACCCTGGACTGTTTCTTCAGTTGAGAAAAAAGAGACCAAAAAACGTACTTACCCTCCATTTACAACTTCCACATTGCAGCAGGCTGCCAGTTCAATTCTGGGAATGACTCCTCGTAGAACTATGCAAACTGCGCAAAAGCTATATGAAGGTATTGAGACTGCTGATTCCAGTGAAGGTCTGATTACTTACATGCGTACTGATTCACTTACTTTGAGTGAAGGCTCCCTGGTTGAAATGGGAGAGCATGTCAAACAGTCTTATGGTGAAGAATATTATTCTGGTCCACGTCGATATAAAACTAAAGCCAAGTCTGCTCAGGAAGCACATGAGGCAATTCGCCCAACCAGTATTCCTCGCACACCAGATTCAGTAGCTGGCTATCTCGATAGAGATCAGTTGGCACTTTATACATTGATCTGGAACAGAACTGTTGCCTCACAGATGACTGATGCAATTCTGGATCGTACAGCAATTGCATTGACATGCAATGTCGATGGCAAAATCTGCACCTACAAAGCAAACGGTTCTGTAGTAAAGTTCCCTGGATTTATGAGAGTATTGAAGGGGTCACGCGTTGACACATTCCTGCCTGATTTAAATGAAGGTGATTCTGTAGGAACTGACAGTTTACCAATAAACTCAGTGGAACCTGTTGGACATTCAACAAAACCTCCTGCACGATTTACTGAAGCATCGTTGATTAAAAAGATGGAAAGTGAGGGGATTGGCAGACCAAGTACTTACGCATCTACTCTCTCTACAATCCAGACCCGTGGCTATGTTGTAAAGAAATCAGGGTCATTGCTGCCGTCTTATGTTGGCATGGCGGTACTGCACATTCTGCGCAAACATTTCGACCATTATATAGAGATCGGTTTTACTGCCGGCATGGAAGACCGTCTAGACAGAATTGCTGCTGGAGAAATTGATTCGAGAAATTTCCTGGAAGCATTTTATAAAGGCGACAAAGAGAATGGCGGCTTGCTGGCTGCAATTGATTCTGAATTGCCAGAAATTGAGTATCCTGCAATTCCGGTTGGTCCTGATCCTGAAACCGGAGAAATGATTACGCTCCGTATTGGTCGTAGTTATGTTTTTGCTGCTCGCGGTGAAGGCGATGCAGAAATGAGGGCAACATTACCGGTTGATTTGCTAATAGATGAACTGACTCCTGAAAAAGCTCATGAAGTACTGGAAGCTCGTGCAAAAGCTGATGAACCGATTGGCACTTGCCCTGAGACAAAACAAAAAGTTTATGTCAAATTGGGGCCATATGGTCCGTATGTTCAACTTGGTGAAGTTGGAGAAGACAAGAAGATCAAACCCAAACGAACAGGCCTGCCTAAAGGGATGCAGCGTGAAGAGGTAACATTTGAATATGCCTTGAAACTGCTTTCACTGCCAAGAGCTCTTGGCCAGGACCCTGAGTCAGGTTTGAAAGTCAACGCAGGACTTGGTCGATTTGG
>JABIBH010000119.1 GCA_018652925.1 bacterium
AACGGCTCACGAGTTTGGACATGCTTTGCATAGTTGGTACAGTAGCCGTGAACAACCATTTGTTTATGCTGACTACACTACCTTCCTGGCCGAAATCGCTTCAACATGCAACGAAGAAATTTTACTGGTTTACATGTTGGAAAAAGAGAAAGACCCTGTCAAGCGTCTGTCATTGCTTAATAAGCGTCTTGAGAACATTCGTCTGACTATTTTCCGTCAAACCTTGTTTGAAGAGTTTGAACTCCGATTCCACGAGTATGCTGAAAAAGACAACGTTCTTACACCTGCCTTCCTGAATGGTCTGTATGAAGAACTTATTACAAAATACTACGGACCAAATTTCGAAATGGGTGAAAACGATTGTGTAGAATGGGCTTTCATTCCTCACTTCTACTACAATTTCTATATGTTCACTTATGCAACAGGGCTAACAAGTGGAATTTCATTGGCTAAAGAGATTGAGAATCATGGCCAAAAAGCAGCAGACCGTTATATCAACAACATGCTAAAAGCTGGTTCTTCAAGACCACCAGTTGAAATTTTGCAAAGCGCTGGCGTTGATTTGACAACTCCAAAGCCGTTCCTGGATATGCTGGATTTGTTCGAAGATACAGTTGATGAATTTGATACACTGTGGACAAAAACATACGCCGATAAATAAATAAACTACTGTTGATACAAAAACGGCACTCCAAAAGGAGTGCCGTTTTTATTTGTGGTAGGTCGCTCAGGACTTGAACCTGACACCACCTCCTTAAAAGGGAGGTGCTCTACCTGATGAGCTAGCGACCCACGAAACTCCGGGAATAATAGTGTCACTTTGGGCAATTGTCAAAGACTAGGTTATAACTCCTTCAGGAGTCCAAACCATATCCTCTGCGCCCCTGCCTACAGACACACCAATGATGTGAGTCCCAAGTTCTTCCTCTAGAAATTCAAGATATTTTCTGGCATTTGCTGGTAGGTCTGCAAGAGTTCTACAAGCTGTTGTAGGCTTCTCCCAACCGGCAAATTCCTTATAAATAGGCTTGCATGCTGGTAAAACATCAGTGCCTGTCTGAAACATTTTAGTCGGCTCTCCATTGCAATCATATTCAACTGCAACTTTGATTGTAGAAAATGAATCCAGGACATCCAGTTTTGTAATTACAACTCCAGTCATACCATTGATATCAACAGCGTATCTGGCAGCTAACAAGTCAAACCAACCACATCTTCTGGGACGACCGGTTGTTGCTCCGAACTCTCCGCCCAGTGATCTGAGTTCCTCTCCCTCATCAGCAAGAATTTCAGTTGGGAAAGGGCCGTTGCCAACACGGGTACAGTATGCTTTGAAAATACCTGTGATTTCATGCATGCATCTTGGAGGCAATCCGGTTCCACTAATTGCACCAGCAATTGTTGGGCTGCTTGATGTCACAAACGGGAAAGAGCCATGATCAATATCCAAAAGTACTCCCTGAGCACCTTCAAACATTATCGACTCAGAGCCGTTGCGCACTCCAGCAAGTACTTCATAAGAACTGGTAATCATGGGTCTGAATATGTCTGCCAGAACTACAAGTTCCTGGGCTATGCTGGCTGATGGTAATGGATCCGCATCATACATGCTGGCAAGAATTTCGTTTGCAGCCAGAATTTTCTCGATAACTTTGCGTTCCAGATTCTCAGGAGGCAATAACAGGTCACCCATACGTAACCCAGATCGTGCGACCTTGTCCATATATGCAGGACCAATCCCCCTGCCAGTAGTGCCTATGCTTTTACGTGTCAACTTGTCTTCTGCAAGCTCATCGATTCTTTTATGAAAAGGTAGAATAAGGTGTGTATTTGACGATATTACTAATCTATCACGAATAGAGAATCCGCGCTGTTCCAGTTCAATTATCTCTTCTTTTAGTGCCCATGGGTCTACAACCATACCGCCACCAAGCAGGCCCTTCACGCCATCGTGAAGCAGGCCGGATGGTACAAGATGCAAAACAACCTTCTCGTCGCCACGCATGATTGTATGGCCGGCATTGGCACCACCCTGATACCGAGCAACCCAATCAAATTGTGCACTTAGGGAGTCAACAATTTTGCCTTTGCCTTCATCGCCCCATTGTCCACCTATTATTACTCGATTTTTCACATCTGCTCCTGATTACAGGTCACAAAAAAACAGTCTCCTAGTTGAGACTGTATAAACTTGACACAAATTTTGAATTTGTCAACGATGAGAGCTGAATAATGCTTTCAAAGAACCCCAGGTAGCTTCATCAACAACACTACCGGCGGCACAGTCACCAGCGGCTCCAGGATTACCTGTTTCAGCATCATTTCCAAAATCCAGTTCGCCGTTTCCATCGGAATCACCAAGCTCAAAACCGTTGGTACAGCCATCACCGTCAGAATCCAATCCTGCGAGGTATGAATCCCATGCACCGTAGCTCTGGTAATCAACACCAAATTGGTTGAGATCGTCAATATACTCTTCTGAAGTGTGGCAAATTGTGCATGAATAGGTGTCATAGGCTGGCAACTGCTGCATATCAACTTGTGAAGCTGTTGCAGTTGTTAGAAGTAGCAATAAACACAACATCGTTGCTACTGAATTGATGTAAATTACTTTTTTCATGACTTTGATATTATATACTATACACACACTCTATGTCAACCGCTAGTTTACTCTTCTAAAAGAGCATCAACCCACTGCAAAAGGTTCTCCCGGCCAATTTTGGCAGTTGATGATGTAGGGAAAAATGGAGTGTTTTTTGATAATTGCAAAGTTGTTACAATTTCCCGATATCTCTCAATTAAAATATTTTTGCTTACTTTATCAATTTTTGTTACGACAACAGAATATGGCAGCTCAGCATCCTGAAGCCACTTGAGAGTCTTTTTGTCATCTTCAGTAGGTTTATGCCTTGCATCAAGGAGCAGAAAGACTGCCATCGGCCTGTCGCCAGCAAAAAAGTACTGTCGAATTAATTTCTGCCATTGGTGTCGAGTACTTTTGCTTACTCTGGCAAAACCATATCCAGGTAAATCAACAAGATAATAATTCTCCTCAACTTCAAAGTAATTGAGCAATCTTGTTTTGCCTGGTTTACCACTAATCTTGGCCATGCTTCTGCGGTCCAGATAATAGTTGATCAAGCTGGACTTGCCACAATTACTCCTGCCGATAAATGCAATTTCAGGAAGAATCTCTTCTGGCCTTCCTGCAAGATTGGGAGCACTTGTAATGAACTTTACTTCCACTTCAACTCCAGCTTCAACTTGCTGTCGGAGAAACGCCATCTGCTGGATTTCCCCGATTAAGAGTTGGTGAGAAGTGAGTTTTATTAACTGAATTAACCTTGCCAGGATTAACCAGCGCAATTTTTAGAACCTCATCCATTGTTTCAACCATATGAACTTCCAGGTTATCTTTTACAAGGTCCGGCAATTCCAGAAAATCCTTCTCGTTTTCTTTTGGAATAATCACAACTTTTGCGCCTGCACGTACAGCGGCTACCGCTTTTTCCGGAAGGCCGCCAATTGGCAGAACCTTGCCCCGTAAAGTAACCTCGCCAGTCATTGCCACATCAGCTCTGACAGGCTCATTCAAGAGCAACGAAACAATAGATGTTGCCATTGCAATACCCGCGCTCGGGCCATCCTTTGGCACAGCCCCTTCTGGCACATGTATATGCAAATCTGTTTTCTTGATAAAATCATCAGGCAAATCAAGACATCTGGTTCTGGCAAAACTCAAAGCAGTTTCCGCAGATTCTTTCATTACATCTTTCAGGTTACCAGTCAATTTCAACTGTCCACCACCAGGCATAGATGTTGACTCGATTTGTAATATTTCGCCACCAACAATGGTCCATGCCAAACCTGTAACTACGCCAACTTCCGGTTCGCGCTCAACTACGCGTCTGCGGTACTTGGTAATGCCAAGATACTTCTCCAGATTTCGCGCTGATACAGAGCCTGGGTATCGACCTTTTTCAGACCGATGCTTGGCTACTTTTCGACAAATAGATGCAATCTCGCGTTCCAGCTGTCGAACTCCACTCTCTCTGGTATAACCCTCGATAATCATTTCAAGGGCTTGTGGCTTGAAACCGGCTTTCCACTTTGTAACACCATTGCGTCCAAGCTGTCGGGGAATCAGGAAGTTCTCTGCAATTGCCAGCTTTTCGTGATCCAGGTAACCGGGAAGTCGGATAACTTCCATTCTGTCCTGCAGTGCAGCTGGTATAGTATGTAATGAGTTGGCTGTTGTTATGAACATTACTTCACTCAGGTCAAAATCCACTTCAAGGAAGTGATCGCTGAATGTTGTGTTTTGCTCTGGATCAAGAACCTCAAGCAATGCCGAGGAAGGATCGCCACGGAAGTCATTGCCCATCTTATCGATTTCATCAAGCAGGAATACAGGATTTCTGGTGCCTGCACGACGAAGGCTTTCAATAATTCTGCCAGGCTTACTACCGATATAAGTTCTGCGATGACCACGAATTTCAGCTTCATCTCTTACTCCACCAAGAGCAATACGAACAAACTTACGATTCATGCTGTCGGCAATACTACGGCCCAAGCTGGTTTTTCCCACTCCCGGTGGGCCCACCAGGCAAAGAATTGAACCCTGGATTTTTTTTGTCATTTTTAGAACAGCAAGAAATTCAAGGATACGTTCTTTGACTTTTTCAAGACCGTAATGATCCTCATCAAGAGCACTTCTTACTTTTTTTGTATCAAGTCGATCATGAGTTCTTTCATGCCATGGTAATGCAATCAATGTATCCAGATAGTTACGGACAACTGCTGCTTCAGGACTCATTGCTGGCATTTTAGCCAACCTGTTCAGTTCCCGATCAGCAGAATCAGCAGCATCTTCCGGCAATTTTGCCTCTTCTATCTTTTCGTGATACTCATCTATTTCAGAATCATCATCAGCGCCATATCCAAGCTCCTTGCGGATAGCACGCATCTGTTCATTCAGATAAAACTCTTTCTGGTTTTTATGAACCTGGCTCTGAACCTCGTCTTCAATTTTAAGTTCGACCTGTAATATTTCCAGCTCATCGGCAAGAATCTTGTTTACCTTGCGCATCCGCTCAATGAGGCTTGGCTCAGCGAGCAACTGCTGCTTGAGTTGGACTTTACCAACAATCGATGCACTGATTGAATCAGTCATCCGGTCAATGCCATCCATATTAAGAACCGACATCAGGATCTCATCCGGCAGCCTTTTGTTCAGGCGTACATATTCCTTGAACCTGTCTTTGATTGAACGAGTCAGCGCTTCTGTTTCAACATTCACAGTATCAATTTCGACAATCGGGAATATTCTGACTTCACTGAAATCACCATTATTGGTCATATCTTCAATTGAAACTCTGGCAATACCCTCAACCAAAATCTTTACTGTCTGATCAGGAGTTCTTATAACTTGTAAAATTTTCAGAACTGTGCCGACAGGGTAAATGTCAGTAATTCCAGGCGCATTGGTTTCTGGGGAATATTGAGTGCTGACACAAATGAGTTTATCACGCTCCATTGCAATCTCGAGAGCTTCAATGGATTGCTCCCTGCCAACAAGTAGTGGTGTTACCATGAATGGAAACACAACTACATCTCGCAGTGGCAGCAACGGCAAGGTCGCAGGCACTAAAATTTCTTCACCATTTAACTTTAATTCAAATTCTCGATCGCTCATTTTTCTCCAGAATAATCTATGTGTGATGCACAAAAGCGGGATTCCGTTTCACACGAATTCCCGCTAAAAAACTTTTAAAACTATCAAGCACCGCGACGATCAGCAACATCCTCAGCATATACAAGTGTAGCGGGTTTCTCACCGGATACTGCTTCGGCGGTTATAATTACTCCCTGAACTTCAGGTTGACTTGGAACATTATACATAATGTCACACATCACATCTTCAAGAATAGAACGCAGGCCACGAGCACCAATTTTGCGCGCAATTGCTTTTTCAGCAATTGCCTCAATTGCGTCCTCTTCAAAAGTCAGTTCCACATCTTCCATGTCCATCAATTTGATGTACTGCTTGGTCAATGCATTGCGAGGTTCAGTAAGAATACGAATCATTGCATTTTTGTCGAGCTCTTGAAGTGAAGTGATGATTGGCATACGACCAACAAGTTCTGGGATCAGGCCAAACTTCACCAGATCTTCAGGCTCAGCGAGTTTCAGCAAATCGTCCGCAGACATATCAGCTGAGCGCTCATCTTCCCTGTCAAATCCAAGTACATTCTTACCCAGTCGACGCTTGATTGTATCTTCAAGACCTGCAAAAGCACCGCCACAAATGAATAGAATATTCTTGGTGTTAACCTCTATATATTTCTGCTGTGGATGTTTTCGTCCACCCTGTGGAGGAACGTTGGCAACTGTGCCTTCAAGAATTTTCAATAACGCCTGCTGTACACCCTCACCGGAAACATCGCGAGTGATAGAGGGGTTGCTTGACTTACGCGTAATCTTGTCAATCTCATCTATATATACAATCCCCTGCTCAGCAAGCTTTGGATTGTAATCTGCATTTTGCAGAAGTCTGACCAGAATGTTCTCAACATCCTCGCCAACATAACCAGCTTCAGTCAAAGTAGTGGCATCTGCAATTGCAAAAGGGACATTCAATAGTTTGGCAAGAGTTTGAGCGAGTAGAGTTTTTCCAGTTCCGGTATTTCCCAGAAACAGGATATTACTCTTGTCGATCTCTACACCGTCGCCAACACGTCGCTGATTCAATCTTTTGTAATGATTATAGACTGCAACTGCCAAACTGACCTTTGCGCCGTCCTGCTGAATTACATATTCATCCAGATGTTTCTTGATTTCCGATGGTTTATGCGACTTATGTTGCTTGTCACCACTTTCTTCAAGGAGTTCACCTTCAAGAATATCATTACACAGCTTAATGCACTCACTACAGATATATACAGACGATGGTCCTGCAACCAGTTTAGCGACCTCATCCTGCCCTCGGGCACAGAATGAACACTTAATCATTTGAGGTGTGCCTGATTGTCCGTTACTCATAACTTAACCTTCCAACTATTCTTGCACTTCAGTGCGCTTTTCGATGACTTTGTCAACGATGCCATATTTCAATGCTTCTTCAGCTGACATAAAAAAGTCCCGATCACTGTCTAACGCAATCTTGTCCAATTTTTGTCCAGTATGTTTAGATAAGATTCCGTACAGCTTATCCTTCAGGTAAAGAATTTCCCTGGCCTGAATTTCAATCATACTTGCCTGGCCCTGAACTCCACCAAGAGGCTGGTGAATCATGACTCGAGAGTTGATCAAAGCTGATCTTTTGCCTTTTGCACCAGCAGCCAGAAGAACGGCGCCCATGCTTGCAGCTTGTCCCATACAGATGGTCACAACATCATTGTTAATGTACTGCATCGTATCGTAAATAGCCAAACCAGCAGAAACAGATCCACCAGGTGAGTTTATATATAGAAAAACATCACGCTCTGCATCATCTGCCTGCAGGAACAGCATCTGGGCAATAACCAGATTAGCAATATTATCGTCGATAGGATGACCTAAAAAGATTATCCTGTCTTTCAAAAGGCGTGAGAATATGTCATATCCCCGTTCGCCCTGACTTGTTTGCTCAACTACGTGTGGTACCAGCATTTTTGCTCCTTCGCTTACCGGTTATATTACCATTGCACAGTCATTTCCTTATACTATGACTATACCTTAGCTGTTCCCAAATGGCAACAACAGGTTTTCACATACCTAACTGATTTTGGCATTTGAAATCAGAAAATCGATGGCCAGTTTTTCTGCCAATTCAAACGCAATGCGTTCTTTTTCGTTCCCAGTTTCAGTCCATTGTTTAAACTGCTCAAGATCATACTTGTTCTGCTCAGCAAGTTCTTCAATTCTGGCAGCCAGTAACTCAGGAGTTATTTCAATATCCTCCTGCTTACGGATTGACTCAAGCAGGAACATTCCCTGCAACGATTTCACAGCAGAATCACGACTTAACTCGCGGAATTTCTTCTCATCTTCATCCGCCATTTCCTGCCCCATATGCTGGTAACGCTGTTTAGCCTCAGCCACTGAGGAATCGATCTGTTTCTCAACCATTGATGGTGGCAGATCAAATTCATTACGCTCAACCAGTGCAACAATAACTTCATCTTCAGCATTTTGCCTGGCCTTGCGCTCTTCTTCACGCATCAGATCTTCACGTACAGCAGTTTTCAGTTCAAGAGCTGTCTGACCTTCTTTTACTGTTGCAGCAAAAGCGTCGTCCAATTCAGGTAATGATTTTTCAGTAACTTCATTAACTGTGATTTTGTAGGTCACAGTTTTACCTTGAAGTTCTGGTGTAAAATAATCATCAGGATAAGTTGCCTCGATATCTTTTGTATCGCCAGCTGCTGCACCTTCAAGACCCTCATCAAAACTTTTGAAATTGTTCTCAGCACCGAGATTGAAACCGTAGTCTTTTACTTCTTTTTCAGACTCTGGCTCACCTGCGTCATTCAACGGCACGATATCAACTTTCAGCTGGTCACCAGATTTGGCTCCACGATCAACTTTGTTGAACTCGGCTTTTTGCTCAAGCATACGATTGACGACTTCATCTACAGCATCGTCTGTTACTTCAGCTTTGTGCTCTGTCAATGCCAACTCTTTGTAGTCTTTAGCTTCTACTTCTGGACGTACTTCTATCGAAAGTGAAAAAGATACTGGCTCCCCTTCATCCATTTTCAGATCGTCAAGAGACGGGTCAGAAATCGGGTAAATCCCTTTTTCAACAACAGCTGCTTTGTAAGCAACAGGAACTATCTTATCAAGAGTTTCCATTTTGATGTCAGAACCATAATCTTTTTTAACAGTTTCCATCGGGACTTTGCCCTTGCGGAAACCTGGTCGCTCAACTTTGCGTCGAACTTCTTTTGCCATTTTATCAAACTCGGTAGCAAAATATTCATCATTTACTTCAACACCAATAACCTGTTTCCAGGATTCAGGCTCAGTATATGTAAATGTGAATTGCTCAACAGTTTTGTTCTCAGTCATTTTATGTCCTTTTTTTTTGTGGGGAGTATTTGTCAAATTGAATGGTACGAGAGGGGGGACTCGAACCCCCAAGGATTTCTCCACATGGACCTAAACCATGCGCGTCTGCCAATTTCGCCACTCTCGCACCTAACCATCAGAAATCTATATGAAAACTGCTATTGTCAAGGTTGCGCCAATATAATCAGCCCATTGTACCCGGTCAAGCAAACCTACTTAAGCTTTCTATAAATTGTTCGCGAAGCAATACCAAGTATTTTGGCTGCCAGCTCCTTATCACCGTCACAACTATCCAGTGTTGCTTGCAATAACTGCATTTCAGCATCACGCAAGGCTGTTCCTACCTGAATTGTAATTTCTTCAGTTCGCTTACGACCAGACAGAACTTTTGCTGGCAAAACATCGATATCAATTGTGTCGCCTTTACAAAGGACCACAGCACGTTCTATACAGTTCTCAAGCTCCCTGACATTGCCTGGCCAGGAATAGTTACGCAACGATTCAATTGCCGCCGGAGTGAAACCGGTTATCGATTTTTTATTCTTTTCATTTGCGAGTTTCAGAAAAAAGTTGGCCATCAATATTGTGTCGCCAGATCTTAAGCGCAGTGGTGGAATATCCAGGCTTATCACATTGAGTCGATAGAAAAGATCTTCACGGAATGTACCGTCTTCAACTCTCTGCTCCAGATTGGAGTTGGTAGCAGCCAAAACTCTTACATCAACTTCAATCGGCTCATTGCTGCCAAGTCTTTCAAAGACACCTTCCTGCAAAACCCGGAGCAATTTGACCTGAACCGAATTATCCATCTCTCCGACTTCATCCAGGAATATTGTACCACCGTGAGCAGCTTCAAAGCGACCTTCTCGCCTACCCACCGCTCCAGTGAAAGCACCTTTTTCATAGCCAAAAAGTTCTGCTTCAAGAAGTGATTCCGGAATAGCAGCACAATTTACTTTGACCATTGTTCTTTCGGCTCTGTCACTCCATCGATGTATTGAGTTAGCAAATACTTCTTTTCCGGTTCCACTCTCACCAAGCAACAGTATAGTTGCGGTACTTCGAGATACTTGTTTGGCAGTTTCAATAACTCGACGCATAATTTCACTTTTACCAATTATGTCGTCCCCGCCCTGAATCTCTTCCAGCAATTTCCGCAGTTTTATATTCTCGGCCTTCAGCGTATGTTTTTCAAAAGCTTTGCGTACAGTGTTCAGGGTTATAGCTTTTGTGAAAGGTTTCTCGATAAAATCATAAGCCCCCTCTTTCATCGCCTCAACCGCTGTTTCAACTGTTCCATGTCCAGTAACAATCACAACTTCAGTAGCTGGAGAAACAACTTTGGCAGCCTTGAGAAGTTCAACACCGCCCATTTTGGGCATCATCAGATCAGTCAAAACAACAGGTATGTCATTATCGCGTAGAACTTCAATAGCCTCTTCACCATCACCTGCAGTCAGAACATTGTAGTCTGAGCGTTGCAAGAGACGAG
>JABIBH010000120.1 GCA_018652925.1 bacterium
AACCTGGCAAGCAATTCACTTCTGTGCAGAATCGGAATATCAAACTTTCTGGCTGAAATAATATCGGCAATAGTTTCTTCAATAGCTGTTGAGACTACAACTGCATCGCAGTCTGAACTAACTCCCCGACCATCCTGTGGCACAATCACAACACCGGCCTTTTCAAGTGCCGCACGGATTTCCTGTCGTTCATTATTGTCAAAAGCTCTGTCGCTGCCAGTTACACTTCCGCCCCGCTGAGCATGATAAACCGCGAGTGCGCTCATGCCGCTGCCACCAACTCCAACAAAATGCAATTTATTCATCGTCTTCCTTTATCAATACAGTTTCGCCAATTTCTACCAGCTCAAAAAGTTCAATAATATCTGCGTTGCTCATTCTGATACAGCCGCACGATGCTGGTGTTCCCAACATCGATTCCTGGTTTGTGCCGTGTATATAAATGTAGCGTTGAAGTGTATTTTCGTTTGCTGGCTCGCATCCATCAAGAGTCATAATCCTTGTCAGAATCAGATCCTCGGAAGATTCTGTTCCATCCCATAAACCAACAGGCAGTCGACTGTCAAATATTGTTCCAACAGGTTCGCCCTGACCAATTTTATCGGCAATTGTGAATTTTCCGGTTGGCGTGCCACCAGAATCCTCAACAGTGCTGGCTCCGGCTTTTGCGGTGGAAACTCGATATGTTTTGCCTGCTAGTTCAATCGTCTGTTTTGCAATCGATATTTTTAGCACTTTCCACTCCTGAAAGTAAACAATAAAACCTCTAAATCTACCTTAACGCATTAAAGTGAAATAGTGCATACTTAATTTGCTTGCTAGGAATTGTTTATTTGAATACATCTCTTCCAGTAACCACATTTACACCATACACTACGACCCTGGAGGGATAAAATGTTCGATATAGGAAATGCACTCGATAAACAGATTCTCAAACGCCAGAAGAACCGTCCAACGGTTATTCTTACCGAACCACTGGATCCACGGATTGTTGAAGCATCCTGCTATCTCTCCCGTTTTGCCAGACTGGTCTTTATGGCATCGGAAAAAGAAGTTCGAGAAGTAGCTTCCACTCTTGAAAATATCGATGACTCCCGCAAAGAATTTACTTTTACCAATGCAGCATATGTTGAGATTGAAAAACATCCAGAATTGCTGAATAAACTGGCAGACGCCTGTCTTGCCTTGCCTGATGATAAACGAAAAACGACAAACAAAGATGATGCTCTGGAGTTGCTGAAAGACCCTGCCCTCTTTGGTATTATGGCAGTAAAAGAAGGCCATGCCGATATGGTTGTTGGTGGTCTGACTCATAAACCAAAAGAGTTTTTCCGGCCAATGCTGCGTGTCCTGCAAGTCAGCGACACATTGTGCGAAGTCGGCATTTTTGTTCTGCCACCAGACCATCCAAAGGGAATCTTCCCACACAATATTGTTATCTTTGGCGATGTTGGTGTAAACGCAGAAATGACTCCTGAAAAACTTGCCGATATTGCCGTTGCTACCTGTGCGGTTGCCAGAGATATCATTCCGCAGCAGGAACTACCTGTGATTTATGGCGCAATTACATCGTACAGTCACAAAGGTAGCGATGAAGGCCCAGCTGCTGAACTGGTTCATGATGCTACAGAGCTGCTTCCTGAAACTTTGCAACAAATGATTGACCGTGGTAGCAGATACAGTTCAATCCATATTGAGGGTGAAGTTAAAATCAGCTGTGCACTTTCACATCGATCTGCAATGTATTACGACCACGGCGAAGAAGACCAATACACAGGTCGCACCAATGTAATCATCACACCCAACCTGGATATGGGCAACCTGCTGTACCACCTCTACTCCACTCGCTACCCCGATGCCAAAAAGTTTCCCATCATTTCCGGCATCAGGTTCCGTGGTGTAGGAATGGCAATGGATTCAACCAGTGAAGACTGTCTGCTGGCAATAAAAGCCAACCTGCTTCGCCTGCAACGGTACGGAGAATGGACAAGAACCGAAAAAGATACATTCTTCCCTCGTCACAGGATTCTGGCGCTGAACCCGGGGTCAACTTCCACCAAGATGTCGGTTTTTGAAGGCGATCTGAAACAATTTTCTATTGAGCTTCAACACTCAGCAGAAGAGCTGAAACCGTTTGAAGGAAAACCGATTACTGCACAATATGAATTCAGAAAAGAAGTTGTATTGAATGCTCTGCGTGAACATGGATTCAAGCGCACAGACCTTGACGCAATTTCGGCTCGTGGTGGATTGGTAAGACCAATTCCACATGGCACTTATGCTATCGACCAGCAGATGCTGGATGACTTGCTCGATGGCGAACGCGGCGACCATGCCTCAAACCTGGGTGCACTGATTGCTGATGAACTTGCTCGTGAACGCAACTTGCCCGCATTTATCACTGACCCTGTAGTTGTTGATGAAGTCAGACCGGACATGCTGATTACAGGGTTCAAAAGAATCAGACGACAGGTCATCAGTCATGCATTGAACCAGATTGCAACTGCCAGACGGTATGCTGAAGAATCGGAAACATTTTACGAAAAAATGAACCTGATAGTTTGCCATATGGGTGGTGGAGTTACTGTTGGTGCACATTGCAAAGGCAGATACATCGATGTAAATAACGGTCTCAACGGTGAAGGTCCATTCTCTCCACAACGCTCTGGAAGTATCCCAACTGGTCAACTGATTGACCTCTGTTTTTCTGGAGATTTGACTCATGCAGAACTGAAGCAACTAAACAAAGGCAGAGGTGGCTTGATTGATCTGCTTGGCACTGCCGACCTGCGTGAAGTTGAACAACGTGTAGAAGATGGCGACAAGGAAGCAACTGAAGTTTACGATGCAATGATATATCAGCTTGCTAAAAACATTACCGGATTATTGCCTGCATTCAGTGGTGAAAAAGTTGACCAGATTCTACTGACCGGCGGAATGGCCAGGAGCAAACAGCTTGTTGAACGAATCGCAAAAGCAACTTCCGCCATGGGCTGTGGCGTTACCGCCTACCCTGGTGAAAACGAAATGCATGCCCTTGCAAAAGGTGCACTGCGAGTACTGAACAAACAGGAACCAGCACTGAATTACAGTGAAAAAAGGTGAACAATGCCAGCAATAACAACTCTTGAGAAATTGACTCTATCTCTTGGCGGCGAAAAACCAAAGCGGGTTGTAGTTGCCGCAGGTCATGATCCCAATACAATCCAGGCTGCTGCTCACGCCTCGAAAACAGGCATTGCTCAGATGATTCTGGTTGGCGATGGCAAACGCATCAAGTCTCTCTGTTCAGATCATAAAATTGACCCCGAGTTGTTCATAATCATCGATGAACCAGACGTGATTGAAGCTGGAACAAAAGCAATCAATCTGATCCACTCAGGTGATGCCGATGTTCTGATGAAAGGGCTGATAGGGACTTCAGATTACATGCGCCTGATTCTGGATAAACAAGCGGGACTTCTGCCAAAAGGAAATGTCCTGACACATATTACAGTTTTTGATTTGCCAGCTTATAACAAACTTATCTTCGCCAGCGATGTTGCAATAATCCCGCTTCCTGACCTGGAAATTAAAAAGAAACTTCTGCGCTACTGTATTGATGCTGCACACAGTTTTGGAATTGAAAAGCCTAGAGCTGCACTGCTTGCTGCCAGCGAAAAAGTGTCGTTGCATATGCCAGCAACTACTGAAGCAAAAGAAATAACTGACAACTGGGATTCAGACGACGCAATTGTCTATGGTCCACTTGCTCTTGATGTAGCCCTCTCACCTGAGGCATGCGAAATCAAAGGTGTCAATACCCCTGTTGCCGGACATGCCGATATCCTGATATTCCCCAATATTGAATCTGGAAATATTTTCTACAAATCCTCAACTCTGCTTTCAGGTGGCCGACTTGCGGCTGCGGTTGTTGGAACTTCTGCGCCGTGTGTTCTGACCAGCAGAGCTGATTCTGAGGAAACAAAATTCCTGTCTATTGCCCTTGGGTGCAGACTTGTAAAATAGCGTCTAATTGACAATTAAATAACAGAATCGAACAATTACTGAACCATCTCCCACCATTTTAGTGTGCAAATGACAATTTTATGACATTTTACCTTGCAGAATACTACCAACAGCACCATACTTTTAGAGCTGTAAATACATAACCAAAATAGACTTGTATCGTTCTCAAACCCTAAACTGTAGGAGTTTCAAAATGAAACGAATTCTGCTTCTGACTGTTATGCTAATGGTTGTCTTCAGCGCGACTTTCGCTCTCGCTGCTGACAGTACCGAAGGTAAATGCATGACATGTCACAAAGAAAAGTCCCCTGGCCTTTATCGCCAATGGCAAATGAGCAGTCACGCTCTACACAATGTTACCTGTATTGATTGCCACAAGGCAAACAAAGGCGATGCAGATGCTTATATGCACGAAGGCGCCCTCATCGCTACTTTGGTAACTCCTCTTGACTGTGGCGCATGCCATGAAAAAGAGATGAAAGAAGTTGATAGTTCTCACCACGCAACTGCTGGTCTGATTCTAGATTCAAATGATGCCTATTTGGCTCATGTAGGTGGCGGACACCCCGCTGCTATTCTAGGCTGTGAAAGTTGCCACGGTTCTAAAATTGAAATTGATCCAAATTCACCAAATAAACTTTCTAAGAAAAGCTGGCCAAACAGTGGTATCGGTCGCCTGAACCCTGACGGTTCAAAAGGCTCATGTACTGCTTGTCATACTCGTCACGCTTTCTCAAAAGCTCAAGCTCGTAAACCTGAAGCCTGTTCAAAATGTCACCTTGGTCCAGATCATCCTCAAAAAGAGATTTATGAAGAGAGTAAACATGGAAATGCTTACTACACTCACCTTGATGAGATGAACATTGATGCTGACAACTGGATTGTTGGTGTTGACTATTACGAGGCTCCAACATGTGCAACTTGTCATATGTCAGCTACTCCAAACCAAAAAATTACTCATGATGTTGGTGACCGTATCAGCTGGAATCTTCGTGCTCCTGTTTCCAAGAAAATGAAAGACTGGGAAGACAAAAGAGTAGCGATGAAAGATGTTTGTATGAACTGTCACGGCGAAGTATTCGTTGATGGTCATTACTGGCAACTTGATGCAACTGTAAATCTCTATAATGAGAAGTTTGCAAAACCAGCTAAATCAATCATCACTTTGATTAAGAAAAAAGGTCTACTTGAACATCCAGCTGCCTTTGCAAATCTAATTGAGTGGGAATATTGGGAATTATGGCACCATGAAGGTCGTAGAGCGAGACACGGTGCAGCTATGATGGCACCTGACTACACTTGGTGGCACGGATTCTACGATGTCTTGCATAACTTCTACTTTAAATTCATCCCTGCTGCCCGTGAGTATGATGATGCTGAAGTTCAAGCTCTGATTGATGAAGTAATGAGTAGCCCAATGCATCAATGGATTAATCGTCCAACAGCAGATCTGAAGGCTGACATTAATTCAGGCGCGATGCAAGAGGTCTATAAAGAACTCTTCCCAGAGGAGTAAAATATGTACCAGCGTTTTGTGAACATTATGCGTGGACTATCAACCAACTGGATTGGCTTACTGGGTGTGTCATTGACCACATCAGCGTTCTTCCTCTTTATTGTTGTTGAATTGCTGCGCCTGCTAGGTATTTTGACCAGCACCTATATAGGTCTGATCACATACATGGCACTTCCTGCGCTGTTCATTCTTGGCCTTGTTTTGGTACCGGTTGGCTGGTTTATTTTGCGCAAGTCAACCGGTAAAAAAACCAAAGAACTACTGAACGACAAGTTTGAAGATTTGGAAATTGAAGGTAAAACCTTCGGGTCAAACCTGATGCGTACAATTCTTATTTTAACTGTCGTTAATATACTGTTCCTTGGTGGCGGAACTGCCCGGATGCTTCATTTTATGGAAGAACCGGAATTTTGCGGAACTGCTTGTCATGGTGTAATGCAACCTGAATGGGCAACCTACCAGGATTCACCACACGCTCACGTAGCTTGTATTGAATGTCATGTAGGTGAAGGTGCTGGAGCTTTGATTGATTCAAAGATCAACGGACTCTGGCAAGTGATATCGGTTACTCTGGATTTATATGAAAAACCGATTCCAACTCCAGTCCACCAGTTGCGGCCTGCCCGTGAAACATGCGAAAAATGCCACTGGCCAGACAAATTCTACGGCAATCGCCTGTTGAATAATGTCCATTTTGCCAAAGATGAAGCATCAACACCAAAGCACACAACTCTCAGCATGAAAGTTGGCTCTGGTAAAGGAACTTCAAAAGGTGGAATCCATTGGCACATTTCAGATCAAAACGAGGTTCGATACGCATCGGTTAATGACGAACGTGAAGAGATGCTCTGGGTTGATTTAAAACAATCTGACGGCACTTTTAAAAGGTTTACTAACCGTAAACTGAGCGCTCAGACTGATGATGTAGTACGCTCATTGGATTGTGTCGATTGTCACAATAGGGCTACTCATATTTATGAAGACCCTGATGTTGCTATCGACAATAGAATTTCCGAAGGTTTGATAAGTCGTAATCTTCCATTTATTAAACGGGAAGCTGTCAGTGCAATCACCGGCAACTACCCTACAAAGGAAGCTGGACTTGAAGGTATAGCTACTCAACTTACCAACTTCTACCTGTTTAATTACGGTAGCCAGATGGGAAGTTTCCTGGTTGACCTTGATCAAGCAATCGCAACCTGCCAGAAGGTGTACGATAAAAATATCCACCAGAATATGAATGTTACTTGGGGCGTTTATCCAAACAACCTGGGTCATCAACAGGGTGAAGGGTGTTTCCGATGCCACAACCCCGACATGGTGGATGAGAATGAACAGGCAATCAGCGATGATTGTACAATGTGTCACTCGATACTTGCCAACGACAGTGATCATCCATTCAAGTTCCTGACCCCTGGTCAGGAAAAAGGTGATCCGGACTATAAGATGCACTTGTATCATCAGTCTGAGTTCCTGTCATCGTTGGATAAATAGTTCAACAAAAGGCAAACAGATTCCGGTCACAGTTAATTCTGTGGCCGGTTTTTTATTGACCAAAATTGATGTAGCAAACAAGCTTCAGTCAAAGGAGGATTATGACTTTAGTAATTGCGCATCGTGGGGCTAGTGGATATGCACCAGAAAATACAGTTCAAGCTTTCAAGCTTGCAGTAAAGATGCACGCCGATGGTATTGAGCTAGATATTCACCAACACGGACAGCAGTTTTATGTCCACCATGACCCACAAGACTCCCCTAGCAAAGCACCACTTCTAGAAGAAGCACTGAGTCTGCCAGAACTTGAAGGAATGATTTTATTTATTGAAATAAAGTCTATACAAAACCCAGAACTATTAAATAAACTTCTTAGACCATTTGCAGAAAAACTCAAGTTATGTGTTCAATCTTATGAACTTCCTATTTTAGAAATGATTAAAAACATGCCATATGAAATTGGCGTGATTGCCAGAACAGCAGAAGATCCACTTGCTCTGCTTAATAGATATAACGCATCTCACTTGTCACTCAGATATAACTCAGTAACAGACAAGCTTGTTGAAACTATGCATAAAAACGAAAAGAAGATTTACTGCTGGACGGTTAACAAACGGGAAGATTTTGCTAAAATGAAAAGCCTGAATGTTGATGGAATAATTACCAACTATCCAGACTTATAGGCAAGAGAAAAGCCCCGACCACTTGGGCCGGGGCTTCTCGATACGACTGAATGCCGTAGCGTGTCCTAAAAAATCAAATCTAACGGAACATAGCTTTAACAGCACCGAATGATGTGTCATCATTTGAAACGCCATTAACAACTTCACCAATAAAGAATTCAAAAGGTGCAGCTGACCAGTGATCAGTCCACTCAATAACATAAGTAGTTAATGCAGTAGCAGGGAAAGAAACTGTTGATGCATAATTAAATGTACCAGCTTCACCACAACCACCATTATCATCATCAGACTCAGCAAGAAGATTGCCATCACATGCATCATATACAAATAGATGAGTATCAGCTGTTTGGAAGTCAGCACATGAAGTAATTAGCAAGTCGCCTGGCTCTTCAGAAGTTGTGTATGTGAAATAGCTAGTTGCAAATGGAGCACTATTCCAGCCTTCAGCAGCAAGTAGAGCCAATTCACATGTTTCACCTGGTTCTGGAGGAACAGTACCTTGTTCACCAGTAATTTCCATTACATACTCACCAGAATCAGTTCCATATCCATCAACAAAGAAGAAATATGTCATGCCAGCAGCAAGCTCTAGACCATAAATAGCTGATGTATATCCAGCACAGCCAGTATAGTCATCATTACAACCAACAACATTACCTTCAGAGTCAGCAACAAAGATTTTAGTATCATATGCAGCTAGCCCACAAGTTGAAACATCAATAGTCCATGCAGTTTCAGTAGTAAATGAGTAAACAACATCTGGAGCAGCTCCAGCCCAGCTACAAGCTACATCATAGTCATCTGCGAAATCAACAGTTGTACCTGTAAGAGTTGCAGGGATAGCATCGATAACTGTAGCAGTTTCCATAGTGTCTCCACCTTGACGATTTCCGTCTAAGCTTTTAACTACTAATTCACCACAACCGTTTTTGTTAAAATCTTTTGCACCAGCAACGCCGAATGCGAGGGACAAGATAGCGAGAACGAATAACACTTTGCGCATTGCAAATCTCCTTGAAAAAAGAAAGAACCGGACACGTATTAAAGAAGATTCTATCACAGAACTATCACGATGTCAATACCTAAATATCAAAAAATATTATGCGCCTGATAATAATTTGACAAGAATATAAGAATAAAGGAGCATATACTAATATACTCCTTTATTGATTTATTGTGCCATTGTTTGCTATTTAGCCTCATAGCCTTCTTTGAATCTCATAATTCGTGCAGGATTACCAGCAACAATAGCACCTGCAGGAACATCTTTAGTCACCACTGAGCCAGCACCAACTACAGAATCTTTACCAATTATAACAGGAAGCAGAGTGGTGTTCGATCCAATACTCGCCCCATCTTCAATTGTTGTGGTTTTCCACTTTTCGCGTTCTGGTTGAGGTGGCATTGTATCATTTATGAACATCACGCCATGGCCAACAAAAACATCGGAACCAATAGTTACCAGTTCACAGATAAATGTGTGGCTCTGAACTCTTGTCCTATCCCCTATTTTTACTCCAGCCTGGATTTCAACAAATGTGCCGACCATGCTGTCGCAACCAATCTCGCATTCGTACATATTGACAAAGTTCCAGATTTTGGTGCCTTCGCCAATTTTACAATCGCGAATGACCTGTTTTTCATTAACTGGGTAGCTCATCTTTTCTCCATTTGAAGTTTGCGTTCGTTGACGCATTACTAAGTCAAGGTTACTGTTAGTTGCAACGATACTCTGCATACTAGCAGGGAGCAACCAAAAGACGAGGATAAAATGAGTAAAGTTATAGTTACTGGCGG
>JABIBH010000121.1 GCA_018652925.1 bacterium
AAATCGATTCCTATGAGATCCTGACAACTCACCCAATAGATTTGTTAAGTATCCCCAGTGAACATTTGCTTGCCCCTGTTCGATCGGAATCTCTAAAGACAATTACAAGTTCCCTGCCTAGACGTGAGTCTTTGTTGTTTGCATCGGTTCTGTTTGCCGACAAAAACTCGGACAGTCGCATTGTGAAATCCAGTTTTACTGCAACAGGAACAGCACACCTTTTTGCGGTCAGTGGATTGCATGTAGGCATATTGGTCAGTGTGTTGATAGCGATTGCAACTTTGCTTCCAATCCCAAATAGAATTACAAATATCCTGGTTATATTTGCTGTCTACTATTACACGATTCTAGCTGGACTGCCTGTTTCTGCAGTTCGAGCAGCAACATTTGCCACTGTAAGTTTGTTGGCGAGCCAGATGGGTCGCAAATCGGATTCGCTGCACGTGCTTTCAATCATATTTATCATGGCGATTATGTGGTATCCAGAGTCAACAGCTGATGTTGGCTTGCAACTATCGTTCATTGCAACAGGTGTAATTCTGGTTGGATCACGATATGTTATGAGATTGAAGAAGCAACAAAGTCGCGCCAAGCCATTGATTATTCTGCTCTTCGTTTCTACTGTAGCTTATTGGGGGACATTGCCAATCGTTGCCAAATATTTTGGATCGATAAATATACTGGCGCCACTGATAAACTGTATTGCGATTCCACTGTTCAGTGCAGGTGTCTGGTTGACATTCATCGCACTACTGATTCCGTTTTCCTTCATTCAGGAATCACTGTTGTCATTGGGCTGGATCCCGATTCGCTTGACAGAAGTATTAATCAACTGGATATCAAAAGTCGATGTTTTGCAACTGTCAATCTGTGTAGATTCAATTACTACAATCTCGATATATATACTGATAACCGGACTTGTGTTGTCGATTGCCAAAACGCCAGTAAAGTTTGCTGTCTCAATTATATTGATGGCAGGGATTGTGCCTCTTTTCAATCCATCGCTGCTTGGTAATTCACAAAATGAGATGACAGTAATTCAGTTTGATATTGGGCAGGGAGATTGTGCACTATTCAGATTCCCCGATGGGTCAAATGTTATAATTGATACTGGTGCTGGTTGGCAAGGTGGAGATTCATTTTCCAGAGGACCGATGCAGTGGATAAAGCAGCAGGGGATAACAAATATTTCAGATCTGCTGATGACTCACAATCATCTTGATCACACTGGAGGAACAAACTCACTGCTGGTTGCTTTTGATGTTGAATCTATTTGGTGTGGCGGAGAATCTCACAAATTTATCGCTGTAGAATTTCAACAACCTTCGGCAGGAGATACAATTCAAAGTAGTGGGGATTGGTCACTGATTTGTCTCTTTCCTGAAGATGACTTCATCGCTCAGAATGAAAACAACAACTCAACTGTTGTTGGATTGTATTTTGAGAAATCGTTGAGAGGAGTTTGGGCTGGCGATCTGGAAATTGAAGGCGAAGAACATTATTTAGCTACTGCAGACGGTTCTGAAGATCTGGATGTACTGAAAGCTGGGCACCATGGCAGTAGAACATCTTCATCAATCGAATTATTGAACTATTATTCACCATCAAATATCCTGATCAGCTGTGGAGTTGAAAACAGGCATAAGCATCCAAGTCACGGACTGTTCTACACAACTCAGGATACAATAAAGCTTCACAGGACCGATTATGGAGGGACTCAAACGATTAAATGGAGCAAAACAGGGCAATTTATGGGCATTGAGCCAACCTTCCTTGACACTATGCTTGTCGGTTCGTACTATCCGGTCAACAGTTCAACAATTTAGCCTATTGACCTCCCGAAAATCTCAACGGAGAGTATTATGCAATCTCTGAAAAGCACTACAGATCTTGGTCTCAATCCTGATTTTAAAGGTAAAGTTCGCGAGATATTTGATCTTGGTGAAACACTCCTGATTGTAGCAACTGATCGTATTTCAGCATTTGATGTTGTTATGGATCAAGTGGTTCCCGGCAGGGGGATTATTTTGTCTGTTATGACTCTTGCCTGGCTCGATTATTTTAAAGATATTCCCAATCACCTGATCACTGCAGAGGCAGATCTTTTTCCAGCACCTTTCTGTGACTTCAAAAGTGAACTTGCCGGAAGATCGATGTTAGTCAGTAAAGCTGATGCAATGCCGGTTGAATGTATAGCTCGGGGATATATCACTGGCTCAGGCTGGAAATCATATCTGAACGATGGCTCAATTTGTGGCCACCAACTTCCAGAGAATCTGCTCAAATCGCAAAGACTTGACTACCCTCTTTACACCCCTTCAACCAAAGCTGTAGAGGGGCATGATGAAAACATTTCTTTCGCAGAAACCGTTGAACTGGTTGGGCAGGAAGATGCCGATGCACTGAAAGAAATAACAATGAGACTCTACTCAACTGCTGCTGAATATGCGGCTGGCAAGGGAGTGCTTATTGCTGATACTAAATTTGAATTTGGCAAAGTAAATGGTG
>JABIBH010000011.1 GCA_018652925.1 bacterium
ACCCACCTGTTGAAACTGCCAAAGAACCAGAACTTGAAGAACCGGTTGATAATCTGGCTGATGATCTGGATGATGATGAGCTAGTTGGTGAAGACGAGTCAACGGCAAGTGCTAAATTGTCTTTGATGGATAGAGAATCAGCTGTTTCGTACAAACCAAGTAATACTTATCAGGTAAATGATGTTATCCATCACCTGGCATGGGATGATTTTGGTGTTGTTCTGGAAAAAGAAGTTTTGCCTGGCAACAGGCATGTCATAAAAGTCATTTTTGAAATAGCAGGTATAGTCAGACTTATTGAAGATAGTGGCAACCAGCTGTGAAGAAAATAGCTTTTATTCTAATTTTACTACTTCCAACTTTAGTATCTTCACAACATTTATTATCAGAACCGGTACCTTGGCAATTTAGTGAAATTGGACAAGGGTACCAGCTGTCAATTGATAGTTCCGATGACACTCATTCAGAATGGCAAACAGTCCGTTTTGGTTTGGCCGGGCTAAGGAAGATTTCAGAGACTTCAAGGCTGTTTTTTGGTCTTCATCATATTTCTTTTTCTGATGGCGGAAACAGTGTACTGGATCGATGGCCAGATCTGCTTGGTGACGATGCCAGTTTTCCAGGTGAATCAAGAACTACCGGGTGGAGCAGACCATATTTTGGTATGATCTCCGATAATAATTTGCCACTGCTTGGTGAATCAAAACTTTGTGTAAAAATGGGAACTCCTTTTTCTTCTGCAAGTCTGTATCCATTTTCTTCACGCAGTATCTCAGCAGGTTTTTATCTATACAAAAGATGGTCGGTAATTTCTGCAGTGGAAGCAGTAGCAGCCACAGGCCATGAGATGGTTTTTGATGCTGTTGGTGATGAATTGTTTGAAGATGCCTATCCATCAACTAACAGTGTATCACTTGATATGATCTTACCAGGATTGGGAATCGACCTTGGTTGGCGCGGCGTATTTGCAGATGGAAATCAGTCATCGATTGCTCAATTGGGCTACAATATACCAGTTGGTGAAACAGGTTCAGTCAGTCTCTCTGTTGAGAGGGAACTTGCTGATGAGTCAGTACGTTTATTTGGGACTCGCATCAAGCTGGCACTTACATTATTTGCACCTGTTCAGAAAGACCAAGAGGAAGAGTTAGATGAGGAATAGATTACTTGTTATTTTGTTGCTGATTTGCGCAACCTCAACAAATGCAGCTGTATTTGATGGTATCAATTTTACTGTCGGTGATACTTTGCAACTGCATCGATCCGGATTGCAGGGGTTAGCCTGGCTGGATAGCAATCGAGTTGCAGTACTGTATGTGACACCTGACTCGTTACCTGAATTACCTCCACTCAATGTCGAACTGGTTATGACTGATAGTGCAGCAGACTCAATATCGGTTACGGATTATACAGGAATATTGAATCGTGGATTAATTTACGATGGGGAGTTTTACTGGAGTTTTGGTAATACAGCTCCTGGAAAATCTTCTCTCTATAAAATCGATGCCGATACACTGAATGTTGAAGATTCATTCAAACTTTTGGGGCATTACCCGGCCGGTATAGTTTGGGATGGCGATTATATCTGGCTTACAGACAGGGACAGAGGAAGAGCTGACAGGTTCAGTCCCGATCCCTTGACTGAAAAAATTGTACGAACAGTCCTGACTCCCGGGTTTTCTCCATATGGTATTTCAGGTGGGGAAAAGTACTTCTGGGTAACAGATGTAAGTACAGGCAGGATGTACAGGCTTTCTCACGGCGGGAAATGGAATGGCACTGTGACCAGAGAATCATTTTGGCACAGGGGAGAAGAAATTGGCTTGTCCCATGACGGAGAGAATCTCTGGATGTGGACCCCTGGAGACAGCATAGCGGTGCAGGTGCTGTTCGATTGACATTGATAATGAGAATGATTATTATTTAGCGAGATTATGGCAATGCCGGGTCTCGCTTTTTATTGCCAAATTATAAAACTCACGATGCTTTCAATAAGGGGAACATGCGATGTCTAAAAAACTGGGTAAGCTTTCTGAAATATCAGAGGAAAAAATCCGCAACTTCCATGAATATACAAGATTGCAAGGTTTGAAAACAACCAAGCAACGAGGAACTATTCTCGATGTGTTTTTTCGTATGAAGGGACATATCTCTGTAGAAGAATTATATGACATAGTAAAAACTGTTAATCCCAGAATCGGTTATGCAACAGTTTATCGAACATTGCACCTATTGGTCGATAGTGGACAGGTAGAAGAACGCAGATTTGGTGATGGAATGTCGCGTTATGAAGGCCACTCTGAAGTTGAGAGACATGGTCACATGATTTGTGAAGAGTGTGGACAGATTCTGGAGTTTTTCAACGAGGAACTGGAGACTCTCCAGATTAAACTTGCTGATGAGCTGGAGTTCGATATTCATTACCATCGACATGAACTGTTTGGCAGTTGTATGGATAAAAGTTCATGTGCAAAGCGCCGCAAGAAAAACCCAAAACTGAAGTAAAACAGATGCAAAACGATACTCTATTACTTGTTGGTAATCCAAATGTTGGCAAAAGCGCATTGTTTGGGAAGCTGACAGGCAAGTATGTTACAGTTTCAAACTATCCAGGCACTACTGTTGATGTGAGCCACGGGAAATACAAAAACGGTGACATTGAATACGATGTTATTGACTCACCTGGTATTTACTCATTGTTACCTCAAAGTGAAGATGAAATTGTTACACGGGATCTTATTCTTGAACATTCCGATGTGAAAGTTCTATTGGTTCTGGATGCTAGAAACCTGCAACGTGGTCTTGTACTGGCTCATCAGTTGAGTGAGATGAAAGTCCCGTTCTGTGTTGCGTTGAATATGATGGATGAAGCAGCTGCTCAAAAATACCATATCGACATTAATGCTCTTATTACTGAACTGGGTGTACCTGTTGTAGCAACTGTTGCAACAATTGGCAGAGGAATCAAAGATCTACACAGTGCGATTGCAAATTCTGCAGTGGGTGTTTGTCATGGTGAATGTCCGGTCGATATTGAAACTACTGCAGCAAAGATTGCTGACTTGCTGGGTGATACAGGCTTCAGCAAATATATTACTAGATTTTTGGCTATCGGATATATGGTTGAGCCAGGAAGTTTTCCTGATTCTTTGAAGAACAGGGATCTTTCTGAGGTTGCATCCATTGCTGAGGATATGCGTCGGCAGTATTCAGTCTCAATTTCTTCAACTATGTCTAAATGTCGGCAAAAACATGTGACCAGACTGTTAGACCGAATTGATTATAGCGCTGGAGAAAAGACCAGTGATTTTGCGGTTACTCTTGGCAGGCTCTCAATGCATCCTGTTTATGGTGGCTTTATGGCTCTTGTAGTTCTCTGGCTGGTGTATCAGTTTGTTGGCGTGTTTGGTGCAGGTGTACTCGTAAATTTTATAGAGAGTAAGCTATTTGATGGATTTCTGAATCCATTGGCGATGAAAGCAGCAGACCTTATTCCATTTCCGGCAGTCAGAGATTTTCTGGTTGGCGATTATGGCATTGTGACAATGGCGCTGACTTACAGCTTGGCAATTATTTTACCTGTTGTTGGAACCTTCTTTATTGCTTTCGGTGTTTTGGAAGACTCCGGTTACATGCCTAGACTGGCAGTAATGGCCAATAAGCTTTTCCGAAAAATGGGATTACATGGTAAAGCAGTTTTGCCGATGATTCTAGGCCTTGGTTGCGACACAATGGCAACTCTTACTGCCAGAATTATGGATACAAAGAAAGAACGTATTCTAGTTACGCTGTTGCTTGCCCTGGGTGTTCCGTGCTCAGCCCAACTTGCAGTGATTTTTGGAATGCTTGGTTCAATTTCTGTTCTCGGTCTGGTTATCTGGATTGGTGTTGTTTCTCTTGTAATGTTTGTAACCGGCTCAATTGCTTCCAGGATACTTCCCGGTGAGAGCAGTGACTTTATTTTGGAACTGCCACCAATACGCAAGCCTGGACTAATGAATATTATCGCAAAAACAGGAAGCAGGGTTGAGTGGTATTTAAAAGAAGCTGTTCCGCTTTTCATTTTGGGAACGGTTATTCTTTTTGCTTTGGACAGATCAGGTGTGTTGGTTGTGATTCGCGATTTCGCTGCACCAGTTGTTCAGGTTTTTCTGGGTCTACCGGAACAAGCCACCGACGCATTTCTGATTGGCTTCCTGAGACGTGACTACGGTGCTGCAGGTCTTCTTGATTTACAGCAAAAGGG
>JABIBH010000122.1 GCA_018652925.1 bacterium
ATCTTATTTCAGAATCGTTTGCTTCAGCTGCTCTGCTTGGTGCAGTTTCATATTCGTCGCCACTGTGAGTTTGTACAATGACGATATCAGACAGTGGCTGAGTGTAGCTTATGCATCGATCAAGATTGTCTGGCAGCATGTATGCAAAGCCCGGTTTGTTGTAACCAGCGTCAAGGAACGGCTGATAGTTCCACGCTCTTCCGGTTCTGTTACAGAGTCCTAGAAATCCTAATCGAATACCTTTTTCAGTCCAGAAAGTTGGCAGCAGTGCCATGTATTCTGTGGAACCGGCGCCACTGTATTTGATGTTCAGTTGATCGAGACCGTCGAAGGTGTCTAGCATTCCGATCTCGCCATAATCAATGATGTGATTGTTGCCTAAAGTCACAACGTCTATCCCGGCATACTGAATACCGACAATGTTCTCCGGCTCACTTCTGAAAACGACACTCTTTGTTGGGTGTGGAGTTCCTCTGTCAGTGTAGGGGACTTCAAGGTTGACAACGTTCACATCGGCTGCATTTCCCAAAATATCCAGGGTAGGAGTGTACAAGGATTCGATGCCGTAAGTGTCGATGATGCCACCGTTGTTTTCATAACCTCGACCGGTAAAAACATCGCCAACAAAATTCACAGTCAACGGTCCGGTTGGTTCACCTGTTGCAACCGCAACCTGGCAAGTGTCGCCAGCAGCAAGACCATCGGGGTCAGTAACATTCAGACCGACAGTATAAAAATGGTCGGAGCTGATTAGGAATTCATGCTGCGGGTTTTGCAGAGTAGAGGTTGTACTGTCACCAAAATCCCAGGCCCAGGTGTGGGTTTCTGAGTCTGGGTCAAAAACTTCTCCGTAAAACTGAATGGATAATCTGTAAAGTTCAGCGCTGACTTTTTGTTGATCTTCAACTGTGTAAAGAATGCGCGCGTTCGGGGCTTGAGGGAGGTTATCTGTTACATCAATAATTGAATCGAATTGTATTTCGCCAACAGTTGATGCGTCGGCATCGTTTACAAAAATCAACTCATCAATAGTGGGCAGGTAGCCAAAAGCGATTTCCCAATCGCGACCAATTGGCAGCATGTACTGGTGCCATTGATCTTGTGAAAATGCGCCTTGATAAACTGTGTACCAGTTTGTGTCTTCAGGCAAATCTCTGCCAAAGAAAGTATAGAAAAGCTGGTTCACTCCGTCGCTTATACCAAAGCCCTGCATCTCTCCACGAGTTTCACAGTAGATTGCGATTTGCCAGACTGTGGTGTCGGTAACAGCGACTGGATTGATTGCTTCACTTTTCCAGGTGTTGCCATAAAGCAAGAGACTGTAGTTGCCGCTGTGGGGATTGCTGGTTGTGAGTTGCCAGTCATTCGGATCCTGGTCCTGGTCCTGGAAGGAAGTCAGCGTAATTGTGCCTGACTCAAAATCTTCAATGGCACCACCAAAACAGCTGGAGCTGATAATGAGGAATGCCAGTAGCCATTTCATTTTATCAGAGATATCGATGTTGTTTCGCTGGTTTTACCAACTACAACTTCAACAAAATAAGTTCCACCAGGGGCAGAGTTGCCGCTGTTGTCCATACCGTTCCAGCTCACATGGTTTTCACCTGTCAAGTTGCGAACAGTTCTACCCATGCTATCGGAAATTGTAATTCTTGCAGGTGAATCTGATTCCCAGTCGATGGTTATTGCAGGGTTGAACGGATTTGGGTAACAGTTCAACTGCAGCGGTGTGGTTGTTGGTACCGAAGACAAATCTTCACAAACATCGATAGGATAGCCATCGAATTTGTAAAGCTCGCCGGAATCTTGTGCAATATAAATCACTGTTGAAGTTGAGCCAACTCCGCCGATAATTGCCACGCCTTCCTGATCGTCATTTGGCATATCAAAGGAGCGGATATACTGACCAGCGGCATTGTATTCTACAAGCAGGTTGTGGTTGTCGTGAATTGCCAGAAGAAGATCAGTGCATGCGTCGTAATGCATTCCTGATAAATCGTCGAGGTTGTCATAAGAGTTGAAAACTCCCACACGTGTGACATTGCCGGCCGGCTGCAGATCGAATTTATGGATTTTGCCATCTTCCTGAAGGCCAGCATAGAAAAGTCCATCGACGTAAGTCAGAGCTTCCAGGCCGTTGCCGTTTGGACCGTTCATCCAATCGGTCAGATCCCAAGAGTTGCCAGTGGGTGATCCGGTTGCAAGGTTGAATTCAATCACGCCATCGGGATGTTCAACGCCAAGATAAATCAGATCGCTGGATGGATCTGCAATAGTGACTGCTTCCAGATCTTCTTCGAGTGTCCAGACAGTTGCGTTGCCGCCGTCCGGTGACATTTCACAAATATGTCCGCCATCGCTGACTGTAATTATTGTCTCACGGACAGGATGATAGACTGCGCCACTTGTTTCATATTCTTCAGGGAGGTAGCCACTGCTGCCAGCATGCCCAATTTCATTGCCGGACCCAGCTGGCCACGGTGCTGCCGATGCTGAAGTAATCAGCAACAGTACAAGCATCAATGATTTCAATATTTCAGACAACTTTTGCATATGCGTCTTTCTGTCGAACAGAGTTTTGGCTCTGTTACGAGCGGATCGGTTTGCATCGATGCCAAGTGTCGAGGCTTTTTGCAGGGCAGAGAGCAGGCTGTTTTTGTTTCCAGACTCAAAGAGTATACCACATTTTTCGTCCAGGTGCTCAGGAATTCCGCCAAGGTCAGTACCAACAACAGGCGTTCCGGCAGCAAGTGATTCGATAATTGAGAACGGTCCATTCTCATACCACTCAGAAGGAATCACACTGAACCGGGCATTGCCGATTTCTTTTTTGACCTGTTCAAGTGGAATGTGGCCAAGGAAAGTTACATTGTCACCGGCAAGAGTTTTCAACTCATCGGTCTGTGGGCCAGAGCCGGCAATTCTTAACTCAAGTCCGTTATCCAGTTCTGCGTGAGCAGCGAGCAAAGTTTTCAATCCCTTTTCAGCTGAAAGTCTGCCAACAAAGAGATAGTAATTTTCTCTATCGTCGTTTTGTGGCCACTGCTCCAAGTCAACAAAGTTGGGCAGGTGCAACATCTGTTCAGCAGGCCAGCCCCATTGCACATGCTTGTCTTTCAGAAATTTACTTGGGCACAAAAACTTGCTGACCGTATTACGATACTTTTTTCGAGATGCATGAAGCCAGGTTTCAGCAGCAGCTAACACTGATGCAGGCAATGATCCTTTAACACATTTTCCAGAGATTGCGTGATGGAAATTTCCACCTTTGCATTTCTCACAAACCTTGCCGTCTTGCAGCATATGAATTGCAGGGCAGAGCAATCGCCAGTCATGAATAGTTTGCACAACCGGAATATTGTGTTTCTGCAAAACAGATAAGATCGATGGGCTCAAGTGGTGATAAATATTATGAATGTGTGCGACGTCAGGTTTTGATTCTTTAATCAGAGCATCAAGTTTTCTGGCAGCTTCAAAATTCCAGATCAACGATGTTGCAGCGGTCAAGTCAAATCGGGGTGAGCTGTAATCATGTGCTTTTGGGAAGTGCTTGTCCCATGGTGAAGGGCGAGCGTCATCATCGGCAATGGCAAACGGAATTACTTCCCAGCCAAGATTTTGCAGATCTTCAGCTTCCTGCATGATGTAACGGCCGACGCCACCTGCGCGTCCCACATCGTGCCATAATTTATTAATTAAAAGTAATCGCACCTTACTCCGATATCAGTTGCGGCACAGTTAAATCCGCACTGCCAGTTACAAACAAATCAGTGTGACTGCTCACTCCGCCAGGTTCAAGATTGAACTCGACAATAGTTGCGCCGGCATCTTTTGCAATGTGCGCCATCCCTGCAGCCGGGTGAACAAGTCCACTTGTGCCGATGACTAAAAACAGATCGCAGTTGCTGCTTGCCTCAATGGAATCCTGCATGATCCCGGGGTTGATTCCTTCACCAAACCAGACTACTCCAGGGCGCAACATTCCACCACATTCACATCTTGGTATTATCGGCAGAGGAACAGTTCTGTTAATATTTTCTTCATTACATTTCAGACATCTTGTAACCCAGATTGAACCATGAAATTCCATCAAGTTTGTTGAGCCTGCAATTTGATGCAAACCGTCTACATTTTGAGTGATGATTGTGACATTGCCGGCAATGTTTTCCAACTCGACGAGTGCGTAATGAGCTGCGTTTGGATTGCAAGGTTCAAGCATACTTCTGCGCCAGTTGTACCATCGCCAGACTTTTTCAGGATCGACAGAAAATGCCTGTGGAGTTGCAAGTTCTTCAGGTCGCATGTTTTCCCAGAGAGAATCCTCGCTACCTCTGAAAGTAGGTACGCCCGATGGTGCGGAAATGCCAGCGCCAGAGAGAACAGTTACTCGGGTTTTATCGGTTATTGATTCGCGAATATCTTTGAGTTCCATTTTCAC
>JABIBH010000123.1 GCA_018652925.1 bacterium
AGTACGCAGAGGCTCTTCCTCCGACTGGTTGGAAATTTTGATTACAATTTTCATCAACTCTCATCCAAACAACTAAAAGTTCCGTATCAGATGGTAAATTTTCATATTCCTGAACATCAGATAGCCATAGTTTCCACCGGTGGGGAGACGCGTAGAGTGATGCTTGAGGGCAGCCACAATTTTTTTATAGATGAAATGAGTTCACAAGGCCTTCCAGCCGATGGCCTGGTGCATTTTATAAATCTGAACAATCAGGTTCCCGTTCATTTCAACCATAAAAACCCGCTTGTAATTCCTGGCGGTGTTGGTAAAGACCCTGTTTTGCTGACTGGCTCCGTAGCTTGCAAAATCGAAAATCCAACTCTTTTCTATAATACATTTCTACGCTCCAAAATCTGCAGCCAGGATGACTGTAGCGAAACTATTGCCAACTTATTACCTGCCTGGATGACAATTCACCTGGCCAAAGAGTGTGGTACAGATGCATCGACTGATGAATTGCATACAGCAATTCAAGAAATCGAGCCCAACCATATTGACAAGTTTCTTTTACATCACGGATTGAGTTGTGTTGAAATAGACATCTCAAGTACCGCCAGCAAAAAAACTCTTGATGACATAGAAGCACATTTGCTTGTCACTTAGGGTTTTCGAGCTTACCGTTGAACAAGTGAACTTTCACTTTTTAACGGATGGTTTCAATGGCACGCGCAATCCTGATTCTTCTTCTATTTAATACTACAGTTTTTGGTGCCGTATTTGGCGACATCACAGTTGAGGGCAACACCCGCACTGCAACCAATGTAATTCTTGCCAACATCTATTTTTCTACTGGCGATCAATTCACAAATGAAGCTGTTGATCAGTCATGGGAAGCTCTTGAAGACTTGAATTGGTTCGGTTTTGTGGACATGGATTTTGAAATCGATGGAGACAAAGCGCTTGTAACTATCACTGTTGAAGAAGACAACACCTTCAGACTTTGGCCGCTTGTTGATTATGATCGTCGGCACGACATTCTGCTTGGCATAAACATGTATGACTTCAATTTCCGTGGTAAAGGTGATTATCTTGGCCTGAAAACCAGTTGGTATACTGCACATCGATATGATTTGCAATGGCACCATCCACTATGGCTCAACAATAACAATCTCACGCTTTCAACGGCGCTATTCTACGATAGCGCTGATTTTGTTTTTGAAGATTATGACTATACTCAGACCCGGTTTTCTGCCTCTGTTAAATATGATTTGCCCCGCAACTACTATGTTTCAACTGAACTTGGAGTTGGAACTTATGAAATCAGTTCTCAGGTAAAAAGAGATCGCTTTGACGTCAGCTTTACCGCCGGCTACGACACAAGAGACACTGCAAGTTATCCAACAAGCGGCTCCTTCTGTCGGGCAATTGGTAAATCAATAGACAGTGATGGCAACACCTTGACAGCTACTGCAGATTTCCGACAATTTCTGCCCATGTTTGGCAACAATGTCATCTCCCTGCGTGCGTGGGGCCGGTTGACAAACAATAGTCTTCAACCTGAAGACTGGCTGTACTGGGGTGGATCCGATAACTTGCGTGGCTACCAGTATGCAAGCAAACGCGGTGAAGAAGGCTTTATCTTGTCTGCAGAATACAGAATACCGCTGTTCCTGATGACTATTACAGGCAACGACAAAGTAGTTGGCTGTGGCTTGCACTTTTTTGTCGACAACGGAAATACGTGGGAAAAAGATAAGCCAAAAGGCAGTCCGCTTTACAGCTATGGTACTGGAGTACATCTTGCAATTGCTGACCAGCAATTTCGATTTGAAGTAGCTGAAACCGAAGAGGGAAAAACGGTTTTCCAATTCATGGATACATTCAACTTTTAACTTTGGAGATGGCATTGCTACCAGGAGAGAAAATCTATCTGACGCAATTTGCAAAAAGCTCTGGCTGAGCGGCAAAACTGGGTCCGGGTGACCTAGACAGCGTTTTGAAAAACCTTCCTGACACCAGGTGTCCTGAACTTCTTGTAGGTTTTGAGACTTCTGACGATGCCGCGGTCTACAATCTTGGCACTCAGGCAATTATTTCAACTGCCGATTTTATCACTCCGGTGATTAATGACCCTTATACTTTTGGCGCAATCGCTGCAGCAAACTCAATCAGCGATGTCTATGCAATGGGCGGCACTCCAATAATGGCAATAAATCTGTGTGGCTACCCGCAAGACCAGTTGCCTGCTCAGGTAATCGGAGAAATTCTCGCTGGCGCTGCTGATAAATGCAAAGAGGTTGGCGTAACTGTTGGAGGCGGTCACACTGTTCGCGATATTGAAGTAAAGTTTGGGCTATCGGTAACAGGAGTCATCAGTCCTGAAAAAATTCTGCGCAACAACACTGCTCTTCCAGGTGACATGCTGGTTCTGACCAAGCCTCTTGGTACTGGCGCACTGGCTGCACTTCACAAACAGGGCGGGCTTCCGGAAACTGATTCCAGATATGACGCTTTGATTGAGTGCATGACCAGCCTGAACTCAATTGGCACTCTTCTCTATGATCTTGGTGCAACCGCATGCACGGACGTCACTGGCTTTGGACTTTCAGGACACAGTCTTGAAATGGCAAAAGGCAGTAATGTCACTCTAAAAATCGATACAACAAAACTCCCCTGCCTCCCGGATGCAGTTGAACTTTGTGCCACTGGATACACCTGTGGCGGCACAAAAGCCAATGCTGGATATGCAGGCAGTGATATTTCTTTTGATGCTTCTGTCTCTGAAGGAATGATTGGACTGGTCAACGACCCCCAAACATCTGGTGGATTGCTGGTTTCTGTACCTGCTGATAAATGTGAAGCATTATGTAAGTCTATATTGGAGAATAATGCCCTCGTAGCTGAGGTCGTCGGCGCAGTTGATGAATATGAAGATACGTTTGTAAAATTGTTTTAAGTTTTCCACTAAACTATCATATTTTACTGCCGATAACATCAGAGTAGGCAGTTTAGCAGGAGGCTGATTGCCAGCAATTTGAATAATTCGGAGGAACGCCGTGAGCACCGCAACTGCAGTATCTCTTAAATCAATAGCACCAAGAGACATAAAACATATTGTTAAAGAAGTCCCTACTTTACCAGCCGTCTATCAGGAACTGTTCAGTAAAATGAGCGATCCAAATGTCTCTGTACCACAACTTTCGGAAATAGTTTCCAGAGACCAGGCGTTGGCAACCAAGATTTTGAAATTAGTTAACTCTGCATTTTATGGATATAAAAGCGAGATC
>JABIBH010000124.1 GCA_018652925.1 bacterium
ATTCAGAACCTGAAGGTTTTCGTTCTTCACGTTACCTCTTTGGGTTGGAAAATAGCCTTCAATCTGATTGTATTGTTCAGGTGTTATCTCCATACAATCATTATATGACAAAATGACTTTTAGTGTGAACAGGCCCTAGTATTTAGAAGAGTTTTAACTATAGCTGCATCATAAATGAGACCGTCAATTTCTATCCATGAGTGATCAAAGAACATCAATTTTGATTTCAATTCTCCTAAACACAGTTGGCAGTCAATATCTTGTTCTTTATACAACACGTACATCACAGCTGAAACGGCATGACATCCACCCTGCCAATTGGAATTCATAATGAAGTTCAATGCCGCGAAAAACGTCTTACGTATTGCTGATTCCCTTGGAACTCCGGCAAGGGCTTTCTCTGCATTGTTCTGCCAAATCTTGATATCATTCATACTAACTAGTTGCTTCTCTCATGAATTATTGACAGTGCTACCCAACGTCCGAATTCAGGAGCCGCAGGGAATGGCCAACGCGACAGGGCGGCACCTCAAACCTTGCTGGTTATTGTAACAGAATGATGTGAATACTGACCAGACATGTTATTGCTCCCGTGCCGACCGGACTGAATATTAACGGTTTTCGGATGCGGGCTGAGTACAAAGGCGACCGCCCCTGCGGTCGCCTGGAATGAGTTGTTATACCTCATTTTAACTAGACTTAAGAACCGTTCATGCACACATCAACAATGAATCCACTATAAAACACAAGTCTAAGAGCTGTTATTTGAGTTTGTGATGACTGCACTACTTGATAATGAAATATCTCAGGATTGGCACCATATATTGGATAGTCTTGTAGTACTTCAGAACTCGTTGCCTCCCACTGGTTCATCTGCTCATTCTTACCTTGACAATCAGGATCGTCCATATAAACGAACGATGGAACCAAAATGTTCAACGTCCCAGAATAGATCGTATTGAAATGGTGATAATAGACTCCTCGTGATATATGATCCATAGCATTGAAAAAACGTTTACCATCTACGATAGTTGCGATAGTGGCCATTCCATCAACCGAAGCTGGAACATGGGGTTTATATAGGTTCTCAAGTATAGGATTTCGTAGCATTGCACGTGCAATTTTGGTGTTGGAGTGTGTTTGTGCAACAGAGACATTTTGAAAATGAGATACTATTATGAACCATGCGTATTCATCATCTTTCGATTTCTTTAAGTTGTGTTCATTGCATGAGGGTATGGTAATGAGTTGTTGTCGGTAGTCTTTCACATCACCGATATCTTTTTTCTCTGGGAAAAAACATTTAGGTGGGACATGCTCCGTAGTAGTCGCAGTTTTTCCGCAAATATAGCAAGCACCTTTTTCTTTACGCATTTAATTATGTTGAGCGCTTTTCATTGAGGTATAACGTCCTAATTCAGGAGCCGCAGGGTTTGGCCAGACTTTACAGGGCGGCACCCCTAACCTTGCTGGCATTATAGCAGAATTTGAGACTTTGCATTTTGACATGTTATTGCTCTCGTGCCGACCGGACTGTTTTTTGACAATATTCGGTAGCGGCCAGAGTTCAAAGGCGACCGCCCCTGCGGTCGCTTGCAATGATTTGTTATGTTTACACGCGTTGTTTTGAGACAACTATGATTTTCTGGCAACGGGTGCAATCTTCATCGATTCTATGTTGGACAATGATTTGAAGCAACTGAAATGGCCCTCCCAAATCACCTTTATTTGTCATATTGAACCTAAGACAATGTCAGATCGCTTGGTAGAGAGCTTGTTTAGAAGTTTCATAGTTAGCAGGATATCTTATCTGCACTCCAACACTAGCGTATGAGATTTAGATAGTTCAGCTTCTTGCCCAACCATTTCAGCTAAAGGCGTACCGTCCCATGTAGAGAGCTGCATGTCGAGGTCTGATGTGCTAATCGTAAATGACTCGCCGAAAGTGCTAACCTCCACGCCGCCATACTCAACAGTGACCCAGTCTATAAAACGTTTGGGAACCTCTACTGTAGCGGTATCGCCTTGAGCAATCTCCGAAGGAATGTTGACACCAGGTAGCCAATTAAAATCGTTTGCTGACGTACCTTTAGCGATATCCAGCGTGCCACAGCTTTGATTGTCCACAGTTAGTTTTACGCTGTCTGACAAGAGTACCGCCCCGGTAATTACAGTCCCAACGACTACAACACCCAGTACAACGAAAACGATGACCAGGACTGTTGCGATTCCAC
>JABIBH010000125.1 GCA_018652925.1 bacterium
TCCTGCCCTGACTTTCAGTTGCAGGGACTCGCTGAACTCTGTGGCCGCCACTTTCCCATCGCAAAATACCAAAAGCGCCTTCACCCTTGATTGCGTAAGTAATTTCTTTCATGCCGCCAGCTGTTCCAGGGGTTGCATCAATCAGCTCAGTTTTCCACCCTTTTTTCTCAGCATAACGAACATACATTCTGGAAACTTCTTCAGCAAACAGAGCAGCTTCATCACCACCGGTTCCTGCACGAACTTCCAGAATTACATGGCGATCATCATTAGGATCATGTGGCAGTAATGCAACTTCAAGATCACCGCAGGATTTCTCATAAGCAGCTTCCAATTCAGGTAGCTCTTCAGATGCCATTTCTGCAATTTCAGGATCGCTGTCCTGGGCCATTTCCTTGTTGTCGGCAATGTCTGTCTGCAATGACAGATACTTGTCACCTATGTCCAGGATTTTACGCAAACGGGAATGTTCACGAGTAACTTCCAGATACTTGTTCATGTCCTTCATCAAGTCCGGGTTACTCAGCTCAGTTTCGACATTGGTAAACTGGCCTCTTAATGCCTCGATAATGTCTTTCATGACTCATCCTGCATTTCATAATACGTTTTCTCTTCAAAGCCATCGGCTTCGGGAGTCAAGACTGCGCGCAATGCTGCCAATCCAACTTCCAGCTGCTGGTCATCGGGTTTACTTGTTGTAATTTTTTGCAACATCAGTCCCGGGAAAATCAAAGGTTTGATTATTGAGCTGTTCTTGAACTTGCCACTCAGCTTGATTGCTTCATACGCCAGGCCACCAATCAACGGCACAACTGACATACGCAGTAAATAGTCCTGAATGTTGTGTGGCCGTTCAAAGAAAATTGTGAATACCAACATCGCAATCATCATTACAAAAAACAGAAAACTGGTTCCACATCTGGGGTGCAGTTGTGGGAAAGGTCTGGTTTCTTCAACTGTGAGTTTGCAGCCCTTTTCAAAAGCATGAATCGACATATGTTCAGCACCATGATACTCAAATACTCTGGACATATCTTTCATCATGGAAATCAGTTTCAAGTAGATGACAAAAATCACGATACGAATTCCACCATCGACTATATTGAACCAACCTCTGCTCTCAACGCCAGTCCATTCAGTCAGCTTCAACGGCAAATATCCAAACAGAAGTAGGCTTATCGCAAAAGCCAGAACGATAGTTCCGTACATTGAAGCGGTTTCGCCAAATGTTTTTTTACTGTCATCAATTGGTTTGTCCTCTTCAACTGCCTGATCGGCAGAAAACATCAGCGCACCAATTCCCAACGACAGCGATTCAATCAGATGAATTCCCCCGCGCAAAATCGGAATATTCAACCACGGCAGCTTTTTGAAAACAGATTTGAACGCTTTTTTACGAACAACAATTCTACCATCTGGTGTACGCACAGCAGTAGCAAGGGCAGTTGGTGAACGCATCATTACGCCTTCAATAACAGCCTGACCACCGACGGCCAAATCGAGTTCTTGTGGATCCTTCACGGTTTCCTGATTGCTGAACATTATTTCTCCAGTGGGTAATAAAAAAGAGGGTGTCGTATTTGCGACACCCTCTTAACTATCAGATGCGCGCATCAACAGCTTATGCCGTTGGAAGCACGCTAATTCTTTTTGTCTTCTCCGTAAACGCCTTTGTAACGATTCATAAAGCGTTCAACACGACCGGCAGTATCAACAATCTTCTGTTGACCGGTATAGAATGGATGACAGTTGGAGCAGATCTCCACGTTTATTGTTGGCTGTGTAGCATGAGTCTCAATCTCATTGCCACAAAGGCAAGTGATTTTACACTCTACATAGTCTGGATGTATGTCTTTTTTCATTGTCTCAACACTTTCCTGTGATGTTATCGATTCAGTGACCGCCTATTAGATAGTCTCTGAACCTGTTTCTGGCAAACTTTTTGTGCCTAGGTGTTCATTGCAGCCAGGAACTGTTTATTCGATTTGGTTTTACCCATTTTGTCGATCAGGAACTCCATTGCTTCAATTGGGCTGTAATCAGCCAAATATTTGCGTAGAACCCAGATTTTGGTCAAATCCTTTGGATCTATCAGCAATTCTTCTTTTCTTGTTCCTGACTTGAAAATATCGATAGCAGGGTAAACTCGTTTTTCAGAGATTTTACGATCGAGTACAAGTTCCATATTACCGGTACCCTTGAATTCTTCAAAGATAACCTCATCCATACGTGAACCGGTTTCAATCAGTGCTGTTGCAATAATTGTAAGTGAGCCGCCATCCTCGATATTACGCGCTGCACCAAAAAATCTTTTTGGCTTCTGCAAAGCATTGGAGTCAACACCACCAGTAAGAATTTTACCTGAGTGAGGTACAACAGTGTTGTGTGCACGAGCAAGTCTGGTAATTGAGTCCAGCAGGATTACAACATCCCTGCCTTGCTCAACTTGTCGACGCGCTTTGGCCAGAACCATACTTGCAACCTGAACGTGACGCTCAGCTGGCTCATCAAATGTTGAACTGACAACTTCGCCATCAACTGAGCGAGCCATGTCTGTAACCTCTTCAGGACGCTCATCAATTAATAGAACCATCAGAAGCACATCAGGATTATTCTCTGATATGGCATTGGCAATTTTTTGCAGGATTACTGTTTTACCAGCTCTCGGAGGGGAAACAATCAATCCACGCTGCCCTTTACCGATTGGGCACATCAGGTTAATCAGTCTTTGAGTGATGTCGCCCTTCTCGCCCGCAAGATCCAGAATATCTTCAGGATAAAGTGGAGTCAGGTTGTCAAACAGGGTTACTCTTTTGGCTTCATCGGGATCAGCGTCATTAACTGTCTCAACTTTCAGCAGAGCAAAGTAGCGCTCAGTATCCTTGGGAGGCCTGACTTGGCCAGCAATAGTATCACCAGTCTTCAGATTGAATTTCTTTATTTGCGATGGAGAAAGATATATATCGTCTGGACCAGGGAGGTAGTTGTACTTTGCCGCTCTTAAAAAGCCATACCCCTCTGACAGGATCTGCAAAACACCTTCGCCGTAGATCAATCCGTTTTTCTCGGTTTGATTTTCAAGTATTTTGAAAATCAATTCCGATTTGCGCATACCGCTTACGCCATCAATTTTTAGATCCTGGGCAACTTTTAACAGTTCCTTGATATTCATTTCCTGAAGTTCTTTAATGTCCATGATTCTCCAGCGGTCTTACCGCTCATTAATAGATGTGAGATTTTCCTGTTGAAATAAGGTTTGTTTTCCTGTGGTCGGGATTGGAAACAGGTGCAGATATCCTGACCTGTTTCCTAATTATAACACAAAACCAGTATGTTTTGTCAACTAAAATGTAATCCTAGTTAGATCCTTCAAGTTTACGATATATTTGAAGGTTCTTTTCTGAATCAGTATTATTACCTAATTCCATATAACACATACCGAGATAGTAATAACCAATTGCTGACTCAAGATATGAGTTAACTAAAGCATTACCAACACCTGTACCAGCAGTGAACTGTTCAGCTGCAAGTTGTTCTTGTTCTGCCTTGATTTCTGGAGTATCTGCGAATTCAGCTTCCCTGCGAAGGGATCTTCCATAGTCATAGTGCAGCTTCAGTTTCTGCATCATAGTGTTTTCTTCAGGCAAAAGCTCCAGTCTTAGCGCTTTTCCGTAAAGATCGATCGCTTCCTGATACCTTAAAATACTTGAATCACCAAGGAATGCTGCTGCTCGTAAAGCGAGGGGATAAATTTCTTCGCTCATGTCATCTTCAGATGTTTCATAAATATCGATGACACGCATGTACATGTCGGCAGCACGCTCAAAGCGTTGATCCTCTTCACTCAATCTCGCGACATCAATAAGCAGGTCAGTATCTTCAGGATGATCTGCAAGCAATCCATCATAAAGAGCTGAAGCTTCAACTGTCCTACCTAATCTGGTCAGAACTGTTGCCTTGTCAGTTTTCAGTAGAAAAGCTTCTGGAGAAGCTTCAATAACCTGGTCCAATAGAACCAGAGCCTCGTTTAATCATGGAAGGTAAAGATGCTTTAGAGGAATATGCGACACCTTTCAAATTGACACCGAGGATCTTATCCCAGTCTTCTTCCTTTGTTTCCAATAATTCACCGCCGATCTGTACGCCA
>JABIBH010000126.1 GCA_018652925.1 bacterium
AGAACAACTGCAACTCCCTCTGCTTCCAGATTATTCTGAAGACAATTTGCTATCTGTGCAGTCATACGCTCCTGAACCTGTAACCGTCTTGCAAATGCCTCGACAACACGTGCCAGTTTAGAGAGGCCAACAATCTTTGTTCCTGGAATATAAGCGATATACGCTTTGCCAAAAAATGGCAGCATATGATGTTCACACGTAGAATAGAAATCGATGTCATTGACAATGATCATCTCTTTACCCTCCGCCTCGAATAGAGCACCTTGGATAATTGCATCGGGGTCCATCTCATAGCCTGCAGCAATTTCTTTCCAGGCGCGTTTAACCCGCGCTGGAGTTTTCAACAAACCCTCACGGGATGGATCTTCACCAATCTGCTGTATTATCGATTTTATTTCTTTTTCCACACTATTCCCCTTTAGAAACCAGAGCGTCACGTTGAACCAAAATAAAAACAGTTTCCCTGCTGGTCAAGTCCAGTATCACCTGTCAGCAATTACTTTTCTGATAGCTTCAGGAAACAATTTGCACTCAGCGTCAAAAACACGGGCAGCTAATGTATCGATATCATCTCCAGGTAACACCCGAACTTCACACTGAGCAACAATTGAACCTGCATCATATTCATCGGTAACATGGTGTACGGTACACCCGGTTACAGCATCATTATTATCCAACACAGCTCGGTGAACTCGTTCACCGTAAAATCCTTTACCACCATATTTAGGCAGCAGTGCAGGATGAATATTCAGTGCAATACCTTTGAACCATTCCGGCAAATGATAGAAACAAAGATACCCAGCCAATAAGATCAACTCGGGTTCATAAGAAGAAATCCACGTGTTGATTGCCTTGTTGTGTTCAGAAACAGATGAGTATTTATTACGCTGAAAAACATTGGTATCGATATTTGCTGCTTCAGCTATTTCTAATCCTCTGACAATTTTCCGGCTTGAAACCACGGCATTGATATTAATTGGAAGATTCTCTGAGGAAACTTTATCGATCAGATTTTCCAGAGTGCGGCCGCCACCAGACAGCAATACAACAGTATTAACAGGATCAGGCATTTTTCCTCCTGAAAGCAAGTACTGCTGAAGCAAATATCCAGCCGATGAGAACTATCAATAAAGGTTTATAACCGTGTGTAGCAAAATATGATTTGCGATCTGCCGGGAATACATCTGCGGTGATTACGCCCTGAACATAGAGCGGTAATTCCTCAATAATAATACCTTTGTTGTCACAGATATAGCTCATCCCGTTGTTAGCACATCTGACCAGTGGTATCCCGTACTCTACAGAACGCAATCTGGCCAGCTCTGCATGTTGAACAGGACCAGCTCTTTTACCAAACCAACCATCATTTGTAATATTCACCAGAATATTTGTACCACTTTTTTCAGTCATTCCAACCAGGCTGGAGAATATCGATTCAAAACAGATCAATCCGGACACAACAGCATCAGTTCCAGGAATAGCAATTCCCTCAGGTTTATTGCCAGGAGTCCATTCTGCCTGCCCAAAATCCATTTTACCCAGCCACGGAATCAGTGACTGAAATGGCATTCTTTCACCAAACGGCAACAAATGGTGTTTAGAATATCTGGCTAATATGCTTCCTTCAGGAGTGAACATTCCAGAACCGTTAAAACGATCCATATCGCCATCGTTGTTTCTGGATGCATCGGGAAAACCTGCATAGAGAAAAACATCATTACTGTCAGCCAAACTTTTAATCCACTTGAGTTTCTCTCTGTCATAACGCAAGAATGCTGGTACTGCAGTTTCAGCCCAAACTATCATCTCTGCTGAATCAGCTACAGCCTCAGCAGTCAATAAAGTGTATGGCTCTATTGAGGCATCGACCTTCTCTGGGTCCCACTTGTCTTTCAATGACACATTTGCCTGTACTGCAGAGATACGAATTGAATCTGTCCCATGAATTGGGGGCTGCCTGTTGGCGACAAAAACTGTAATAATTAGTAGCAGAGAAACGGTGATACCGCAGAACGAAATTACTGTTCTGTTTTTCTTGAACAGCGATACTATAAACAGGGCAGTTGTGAATATTAAAAATCCAAGCCCCAGCTCTCCTGTAACTGAAACCATCGGGAATATTTGTGGAAAAGTTAATGCAGAAGCACCAGTTAAACACCACGGGAATCCCATCTCCCCAACTGACCGCAACAATTCCATGCCAACCCATAAAACAGGCATCGATAGTAAAGCAACGGTTCCACCAAACCGATTTCTAATAATTCTGTAAGACAGACCAAACAATAAATAGAACAGTGAGACATAGGCAACTACCAGAGAACCAGCCATTGGAATCATCCAACGATACGAAATCGAGGCTTCCGGTATAAGAAAAAATAGCCACTGCAAAAGAGTAGCCTGGTGGGCAACGCTAAACAAAAAAGCAGATTTCGCAGGTTTATTACTTACAGAAAGAGCATAAATAAATAACGTAAGTGATGGCAATATAACCCAGCCATAGACTTGGTATGGCGGCATGGCGACAGTTGCCATAAATC
>JABIBH010000127.1 GCA_018652925.1 bacterium
TGGTTCTGAGGTTTGGTCGGAAACAGCAATATTAAGTTTGCTTACGGTGATAGTCACAGTATTTGAGTTTTCCGCTGGGCAGGCCCCGCTTGTCACCACTGCCCTAAAGTATGAAGTAGCAGTAAGAGCGCCTATCTGTGCACTTGTCAGTGTAGCCGATGTTGCCCCTGCAATATCGGTAAAAGTAGTATTGTCCGGTGACGATTGCCATTGTATTGCCCCTGTTCCCCCTGTCAAAATTATGTCCACCGGGGAACTGCCACTACAAATTGTTTGGTCACCGGCTGCTGTCCCGCCAACACTTGCAGCAAGCACGGTCACTACATCACTATTATTAACCGTAATTGTTTCTGTAGAAACATCATCGGATACATTAGTAAGGGTAATAGTATATGTTTTATCCTCCCCTGATATATTATCCATAATATAACTCACCTGGGTATTACCGCTTGCAAGAATATTTAATCCAAAAACGACGTACGATGTCCCATCAAATATATTATAATCATAAGTCCAGTTTGTAGTTCCGACTAACTTATTTATATCCCATGTAATGGTAGTTGTTGTTCCTGTCCCTCCACTTTGGCAAAAATTTAGAAGATCGACTACTTCAATATCAATTATTTCAGAAGCTTCAACAGTAACAATTTGTTCACAAGTTGCCGTGTTCCCACTGTTATCTGTAACCATCCAGATTACTGTAGTATTTCCGATAGGGTACGGTTCGCTGGAATCGTTAATTGCCGAAGCAACACCACAATTATCTGCAGTTGTTGGATTCCCCAAGTCAACATTAGTAGCCGTTGATTCCCCTGCGTCGGTATTTACAGTAACATTGGCAGGGCATGTTATTGTAGGCACTTCTATATCGGTTACGGTTACGGTAAAGCTACTTGTGACCGGACCATTTCCTGCAATGTCGGTATATGTATAAGTCACTGTGGTTTCTCCAATTGGAAATTGGCTACCAGATGCAAGGCCTGCCTGAAGTGTTCCAGCGAGACCTGTTCCATCGCAATCATCTTGAAAAGTAGGAGCAGAATAATTTACTGTGGCATAACAAACACCGGCCTCCGTGTTGATATTTATATTTTCAGTTGCATTTTCTACCGTTGGTGGATTGTTCTCAATAAGAAAAAACCGGATATCATCAATTAAATTCCCGGAAGCTCCTTCTGGAGAAACCGAAACAATTTCAAATCGCGTGGTTGTTTGTCCCACGGGAATAGTATATTGTCCGGTATAAACATTCCAACCACTACCACTACTTGTTATCGTTTGTATTAAAACAGTGCTTCCAGGCACCCCCAATTTAAGCTGGATTGTTTCATTAGCTGTTGATCGGCTTTGATGAACAATTTGCCATTGCATTGTAAAACCAGGATTGGTAGCAATATCCTGATAAAATGTTGTCGGGCTGTTTCCGTTCATTTCAGAAAGCTGGTTCCCTTCGTAAGATGTTTGCCCACCACCACCGCCAGATGCCCATATTTCAATTTCATCAGCCGTAGAAGTCCACCCTTCAACTTGAGTATTTGTATAAATAGTCCAGTTTGCGGTTGCCGGAGTTTCAAAACTTCCGTTTGTTATAAAATTTGGGCCACATGCGTTTGAGGAAATAAAAACATTTACATTGAAAGAGCAGGTAGTAATGTTTCCTGTGCCATCGGTGGCAGTATAGATTACGGTAGTTGTGCCAACATTAAAAAAGTCGCCCGAATTATGTGTGCCTGATAAAGACACACTACAATTGTCGGTTGCAGTAGGAGGGGTCCATGATGCATTCCCTCCGGTGTCACCTTCTGATACCTGGACATTAATATTTGTCGGGCATCCTGAAATTACCGGGTCGATGTTATCTACAACTGTTACAGTTTGATTGCACGTTGCAAAATTCCATGAATCATCGGCGACTGTCCAGGAAACAATATTATCTCCCAGCGGATAAGGTTCACCTGTGAGACTTGACACCGATGCCACAGAGCAGTTGTCGGAAGTGACTGGTGTCCCCAA
>JABIBH010000128.1 GCA_018652925.1 bacterium
GAGATTGATGCTAGGAAACACTTCTTGTTTAATTGATTTAAGGCTCATCAATCCAGCTAGAATTATAAATAACATCAGCAGATTTGCAGCAACGTGATTGCCGGTGAACCATTCGACAAGTCTGTTCATTATTGGTTCTCCCCTGCTATAACAATTTCGATTCCATTAGTCACAACTTCAAGATGCGATGTCACAACTTTATCTCCTGAAAACAATCCACGCACAATTGCAGTCTCGTTTTCCAGATGTAGAACTTCAACTTCCCGGATAACCAGTTTTGAATCTTCAACTACCCAGCAGCTTTCGCTCTTCAACGCCTCACGAGGAATTTTCACAGCATCTTCAATGCTTCGCCCATAGATTACAGCCTCAACAAACATTCCTTCCATCAACGAAGGCTTATTCAAAGTTGAGTGGTAAGGGTTTTCCACAGATAAAATAACACTGATACGCCTGGTCTTTGTGTCTACACCACCGGAAGTACGTGCAACTTTGCCTTTCCAGCTATATTTTTTTCCTGCAAAGTCTGCAATTATTTCAGCTGACGCGGCACTGCTCTGGCCACTGCAAACAGGAATATCTATAAACTGCAAATAGCTGTCATCAAGTGGAATCGCAACTTCAGCTTCTGCAATTGAATGTATTACACCAACAGGATTCCCGGCTCGAAGATACTGACCCTTGTCTGCATTTTCTTCCATGACCCTGCCATTAAATGGAGCAACAATTTTGCATCGATCAAGATTCAGTTCCGCTTTACCAAGTTGTGCTATTGCAGCATTAAGTTCAGCAGTAGCCATTCGCATTTGCGGAGCATGAAGTACCAGAGGATTTGGTCTTGCATTTTTTGTATTATCAGAAAGTTGGTTCCATTCCCGCTTGGCAATTTCGGCTTCCTGTTGAGCTCTTGCCAAACCAAGTTCAGCTCGTGCTACCTGAACTTCAGACGTTTGTACTGCAAATTTATAATCTGCTTCATCAATTTGCAGAAGCACATCGCCTTCTTTAAAAACCCCGCCGTCTTCAAACGACGCGTGTTTTCCTACAACAATGCCAGTGACCATCGGCACAACAGTAATTTTTTCGCGTGCATGCACAGTTCCAAAACCGCTGACAACAACTTGAGGAACTTCATCATTTATGGTGTAGACTGAAACTACTGGCTGTACCTTATGAACCGGTTTGCGGGGTGCTTCCGGTTTCATTTGCAACAAAACGTATGTCGCAACAAGCGCTACAATAACAATCACAATTGGTAGTAATTTATTTTTCATCTGAATTCTCCCTTGTATCCCATGATCCACCCAAAGCCAAAAGCAGGTTAACTCTGTTTGTCCTGCATGCTCTTTCAACACCCAATAATTCTGTCTTCGATTGCCATAATCTGCGCTCTGACTCAAGCACCATCATCAGCGTGCCAAGCCCTCTTTGATATCTGTCTCTGGATAGCTCCAGTGCGCTCTCGGCAGAACCGACCGATTCCCTTACAAACCGACGCTGCTGTTGCAAAAACTCATCAGATGCCAGCAGATTCTCAACTTCACCAAATGCACGCAAAACGGTTTGTACATAATTCGCTTCCGCTTGTTCAACCTGGGCATGAGCTGATTTAACCTGACTCATCTGCTGTCCGCGATTCAATAACGGCATCGAAATATTTGCTGCCAGTGTCCATATGGATGGCGCATCGTTCAGCAATTCTGAAAGGATGCCACTTCTGCCGCCAGCTTCACCAGTGAGTGAAAGTCTTGGAAACAGACCTGATCTGGCTGAACCAACTTGTGCATAAGCTGCAACCAATCTTGATTCAGCTGCTGCGATATCCGGTCTTTTTTCAAGCAATTCCGATGGCAGTCCTGCTGGTATTTTCATCAATTCAGGAAGTTTGCTTAGTGCAGCACCGTTGCCTGCTTTTCCTGTCGGATAAAGCCCACACAAAATTTCCAGCCTGCGTTTTGTACGTGACAAATCAGATCTGCGAACAACCAGAACAGCTTCCGATGATGACAACGCCTGGCGTGCCAGATGTACATCCAGCGCAGTCACCACACCACTGTTGTAGCGATCATTAACCATCGCCAAATTCTTTTTCTGACTTGTTACTGTTTTTTGGGAAAGTCCTACAGCTCCGTCAAACTGCCTGACTTCCAGCCAAGTGCGAACAACATCGGCAATCAATGTTCTTCGAACTGTCTGCAAATCAAGTTCACTTGCAGCAACCTGTGCCCAAGCTGCTTTATTGCTATCTGATAATCGACCCCACAAATCCAGCTCATAACTGGTTGTTGCCGATGCACTATATAATGTATTGTAAATTGAACCCGGCATTCCGAATTGACTCAGGTTCATTCTTGAGCGTGTAGAACTTCCACCAATATTTACCGATGGCCATCTGGCAGATGAAGTTCCACCAGCTGCAGCGCGCGACTGACTTACACTTGCCACAGCCATTCCCAGTGCTGGACTTCTTTGCAGTGCAGTCTCAACC
>JABIBH010000129.1 GCA_018652925.1 bacterium
CGGGCTTCTTCCAGAGCAATTTTATAATGTCGATTGTCTATACGAGCCAGCAACTGACCTTTGTATACGGTGTCGCCATCACGAACATACACCTTACTCAGTTGGCCACTGACTTTGGATCTTACTTCAACCGTTTTGGTTGTACGCAATACGCCATCGGCAAAAACAGGTTCAACCAGATTGCCTTGAATGACAGCTGATGCGTTAACCTTGATTGCTTTTTCCTTTTTGGGTTTTTTGACTTCAGTGGAGTCTGCGGCGGTAGAGTCTGGAGCTGCGCTGTCGGTTGATTCGTCAAAACATCCTGCGAACAGGAAAAGACAGCAAAAAATTACAAGCAGGTTCTTCATGAAAGAAAATCCCCCGAAAAAAAGAAAAAGTTATTTAACTATACGATAGCACACCACTTCAACTGGTGCTACGTCATCCTCGGCTTCTTCGCCCATCAGAGCTGCCGATGCGTCTGCATAGCCATGTACTATCACCACGCGATCATTACCTACGAAAAATACACGGTCATTGTTGCGACCAGGTGCAATAATCTCTACACGACGCAAGTAGTTCCCATCGGCAGAGAAAACATCCCAGCTGTTAAGAACTCCATCGCGTTGGTCACTGGAGCCATATGCATCCAGAACCCAGACTGTACCGTCATTGCGAACTCTAATAAGTTTAATTGCTGGATCACCAAGAGCAAAGTTTTGTGGACGGAACCATCTCCGCCTGCCTTGCCGAGATTCATGGTTTGCTTTCAATTTATCAAGTTGTTGTGTTGTGCGTCTATGGGTCTTGAATTCTTTATTGAAAGAAAATTGTAGTTCGCCATTGCTGCTGTAGGCGTCGATGTGATAGCTGTCCCTGTCAGGGGCTATGTAAATAGTGCCATCGCCGGAGATATCCCATCTTCCCGGGGCAGCAAAATCATCATCAACTTCATTGAAATCCTTGGCACTGAAGTCAAAAACAACTTCGCGTTCAAAGTATGTCAGTTCTTCAGTTCCATCAGGATTGAATTTGCTGATGTAATATTGTCTAATTCTCTGGTTGTCGCCTCTGCGATTATGTGAACCACCTAAAACCAGCAGCCCATTTCTACTTCTGGCTTCTCGCAACCACTCCATGCCGCCATCAGTTGGGTCACTGGGAAGCATTGTACCCGCAGGCGTACCATCGGTTTCAAGTTTTACGATTCTGCCTGGAAAGCGTTGAACTATGCCGACAGTTTCATCTGGCATTAAAACCAGTTCAGATGGTCGTTTTACTTCACCGGGGCCTTCGCCTTCGCCACTTATGGTGTTGAGGTATTCGCCATCTGGGGATAGGACCTGAACTTCAGAAAGCTGAGTGTCCAACATGTAGAAATTACCATTTTTATCAGTAATTACCGAGCTTATCAAACCAATCAGCATTTCATCTTCATAAGTTCGCCAAACTTCCTCCAATTCCATCTGGACGGTACCTTCCGGAGGAGCTGAAGGGTTGGAAACTAGAATTGCGAGCAAAAAAGTGAGTAACATAATAAACCCTACTGGATGATGTATTTATAGGTGAGGTAGAAAATACCTGCACCAAGCATTGAACCGGTGATTGTCTGACTCAAAGTGTGTGCCCGGAGTTTGGTGCGTGACCAAACCATTGCGGGTGCGGCAATAATCAGTGGCATTGCCTGATCTCCGACAAATAGAATCAAAGTGCATACTCCGGCACAAGTTGCGCAATGTACACTTATTTTCCAGAGCAGAGTTACGGCAAGCAGTGCCAGCGAAAGGAGCCACATTATAGCGACAAGTTTTACCAGCTCCACAGGTGCTCCGCTACGATTCATAATTGCAGTGGCAAGTCCTGCACATGAAAGCAACATCAGCATAGGACGGTATCTGTCACGCCGATGACTCAGGTCAATATCAGATATTTCGCCTTTGCGATATTGTCTTAAAACAAAGCCCATAGGTAACAGAATGCCAGCAGAAATGTAAAACAGCGCCCAAAGCCAGGCAGCTTTTGAATGAATCAACCATGCCTGCAAGAGTATTGCAGTAAGAGATAGAAATGGTGGCGACATCAGTTGCGAAATCCACCACGCAAATTTCTCAGAAGCACTTTGTGGGTCAGTATTAAGTTCTAGTTCAGCCAATTCAATCCCATTCTATTGTGTAGCTTATAACAGATACTGGTTCTGGTTCTTCTTCATCTTCAGTAGTCGATACTCCCTGCATTGCTGCAACTGAATCATGGAACCCTTTAACAAGAAGACATCTGTTGTCATCGATAAAAAACATCAGATCATGTTCTGTGTCACCATCGCAGGCGAAAGCATACTGTTTGATGAATTTGCCGTCACTGTTGAAAATATCGTAACTGAGCATTATACCGTCTGGTTGATTAACACCAGATCTGCTGGTTTGCACCCAGGTATTGCCATGACTGTCAGCATGTACCCAAGTTACAGCAGGCTCAAAGTCACTGACTGTAACTGCCGGTGGAACCGGATAATGTCTGCCCTGTGCTTCCATTGCTGAAGTCATCTGTTTCATTGCTTCTTCATCGCGTTTTAACGGTTCATAGCTGCGATCGAATGTTAATTCCAGGTTTCCGTCCGCAGAGTAGCGTTCAAATCGATATTCATCGCGTGTCGGGGCCAGAGTCACAGCTCCATTTTGACCGATATCCCATCGAGCCCAAGGAAAATCAGTACCGACCTCGTCTAAAACAAGGTTAGCAAAGTTCTGTTCCAAAGTTCCGGAAAAATAGCTGATGAGTTCATTTCCTTCACCATCAAAGCTACTCATGAATCTGTTTTGAATTAACATACCAGCATCAAAAGTCTGTCGCATTCCAACCAGAACAAGATTATTGTTTTTACTTTTGCCCCGGACTAGAACTGCAAATCCACCTGCATTGGGGTTGCCTGAATCAAATGGATATTTGCCGACAGGACTACCATCAAGATCGATTTGTACAATGCTGCCAGGGAAGACCTGCATCAGTCCAAGCGAACCGTCTGGCATAATCATCATGTCATTTGGATTTCTGGTTTCACCAGGGCCATCACCTTCACGGCTGAGGAAGCGTAGAAACTCACCATCGGCGGAGAAAACGTGAACCTGGGCAAGCTGTGAATCGAGCAAGTAAATGTTGCCTGCATCGTCTGCAAGTACTTGTGAAATAACTCCTATCAAGTGAGCATCTTCGTCAGCACCACCAATAGTCCATTGCTCATTCAGCTGAATAGTATGTACTCCTTCTGAAGGAGCAGCAGGGTTTGAAACGTGTTCAGGCTGAGCTATCGCTGCTGTAGCCAATAAAACTGTTGCAAAAATTATAAAACGCATTTAAAGCTCCTGGGTAACTGGTCGAAACAAAAAAGGTATAGTGTGAAAGTGTCGCACTATTAACTGTAACTCGCAACTACTTGTTCGAGGTAGATCATGAAGAAACGGTTCCACTGCCCAAATTGCAAGACAGTTCTCAACCCAAATGTGAAGATTGTTCTGACAGTCAAACATGGTAAAAAACTGGGAATGATTCTGATGAGTCCACAGCCAGGGAACTATCGATGCCTGAAAGATGATAATTTTGTTTATGAAGAGGGCAAAATGGTCACTTTCATGTGTCCTGCTTGCAATGAATCAATTACTTCAAAATCGAATAACCGATTGGCGCACTTGATTATGAGTCGTGAAGGGCACAGGGATTCAACAGTTGAGTTCAGTAGAATTATTGGAGAGCATGCCACGTTTATAATCGATGGTAAAGATGTTACCGGATATGGTGAAGATTCAGATAATTACGAAGCAAACGTTCGTAACTTTTTTGGGTCATAGAGAGACGAGCCACTTGGCGACATCGCGAATCAATTCCGATGCCGAATCAACAGGTTGAGTTGTGTAGTAATAGTTATTTGCCGCTTCAGGATATGTCTCTTCAACCTTCTTTACAATTACAGCAGAATCATCCCTGCCGAATAGCTGAATTTGTTTTTCCGGAAACATTTCACGTGCCCACAAAATACAAGTTTTCAAATCAGCACTATTTCTGAATTGTGGTATCAGTACGATTGTTTTATCCCAGGGAAATTCACGAGCTTGCATTCTGTTGGATAGCAGATTGGCAAGAGCGTCAGCAGGAACATTCTCGCTGGTTACCCAGATTAGACATCGTTCCTGTTTGTCAGGTTCAGGGATGAGACAATTTACGGGCATCAATTTATTATCCGGAGTGCTGAAAGCTGCAGCAAAAATACCTTTTTCAGGTAAGATATGACCGTTGTTAATTCCTTGATTTAGTAAATCTTCTGTTTCACCAAGAGTGATTAAAGTTGTGGCTGGATTACTCCGTAAATCTCTGGTAGCAAGAGATTGCTCAACAAGATTGACACGCCACATCACTGATGCTCTGTCAATTTCACGTATTTTTTTGCTGCGGTCATAGACTGAAAACGGCCAGCTGCCATCGTATTTCATGACCGGTGTACTCCAGACAAGAATTGTGTCCTGGGTAGCCAGTCCAGCTGTCAGTTGGTACAACCCTTGTGGCATCGCAGATAAATCAGCTTCACGATGCCAACTGTTTACCCCGGCTGAGATAGATATAACTTCAGGAATAATTTTATTGCCGACAACTGACACACCATCAGGTCCAAGTACATCTGTAAACAGAGTCCCCATGGCAGCCTCATCACTCCACAATTTTATGTCCAGGCTAATTGGTTTATTTCCTATAATTGAATTGTTGATTGCACCTGAAAACTGCAACTGATTTCCTTGGCCAAAGGACATAGGAATATAGCGCATCTTTGAAACTTGACGCCTGTTTCCTGAAGGATCATCCAGCAGTGAGAGTTGTAACTTTTGTCCATCGTCACTTGTAGTAATCAGATGAATGTTGATACCAAAAACTGTATCTGATGGTGGTTGATATGGCTCCAGGTATTCCCACGGGATATTGATATCCAGCAGGGCGTTGCCTGCCGATGGGTCAAGTCGCAGTCGGGGAGTAAGGTCTTTGACCCGAGTGTTAACCATTTGGTCTGGAGTTGAAATCACCCAACCTGCAGGTTCTCCTTCGTATTTCCCAAAACCAAAACGCCAGATGCGCTCTGAGTCGAAAGAGTCACTACTGTCTGGTACAGCGATAACCAGTAACACACCACCACCGTTGAACCATGGTTCAGCTCTTTCTTGGAAGGCATTTGCAGGTATAACCAGATGTGTGCTCAAGCCGGTTGAGTTTGCACTAATTGTTGCATTTCCAAAGTTGGACAGAGAGAGCTTTTTGCTACTGCTTCCTGACGTAATAGCGATGGCTTTTTCAGTTGCTCTATCTGCAAGCTCAGTTTCAATTTGTGCAACCAGGTTGATAAATTGGAGGTTGCTATGCAACGGTTTCAAGTCAGAATCTGAGGCTAGCAGATGCACATCGTCAAACCCAAGTTCAAACGCATTCTCAAGATCGGCAATCGCAATATCAAGGTCGCTCATTTTTGATGCCAGGCAGGCAGCGTTATATGCAAGTTTTGAATCATCGGGAGATAGGGATCTAAGTGCGGTAAGTGTTGTGTAAGCATTTCCCAGCTGGTCAGTCGCAAGATAGTTATTTAAATCCTGTAACAATGAAGAACGATTTGCTGCACACGCATTGCAGGTAATAAAAATTGCTGTGATGAAAACTAATTTACGAATCATTTTTACCTGTCGGCTAATTACTGAAAACAATTTCTGCTGTGTCGCGGGCAATCATCAATTCCTCATTGGTAGGAATAATCATGATATCTACACGACAACCGTTCTTGCTGATCACTGACTCATCGCGCCGTGTGGCGTTTTTGAAAGGATCAAGTGTAGCGCCGATGATGTCCAATCCCTGACAAGCCCATTCCCTGACCAGCGAATCGTTCTCACCAACACCTGCAGTAAATACTATGGCATCAACTCGGCCAAGCGCAACTGCATAAGCCCCGATATATTTTCTGATATGATAACAGTAGACTTCAAGAGCCAGCCTTGCTCGCTCATTTCCGTTGGCATATGCGCGTTCAACATCGCGCAGGTCACTTGAGACTCCGGAGATTCCCAACATGCCACTTTCTTTATTTAACAACGTTTCAATTTCATCAATAGTCTTGTTTAGCAGTCGGGAAAGGTAGCCAACCATTGCTGGGTCGATATCCCCGCTGCGAGTTCCCATCATCAAGCCTTCCAATGGAGTGAGTCCCATTGAAGTATCAATCGATTTGCCATCCCTGATTGCTGCAACTGATGCACCGTTGCCCAGGTGGCAGGTAATCAAATTCAGTTCAGATGGATCTTGTTCCAGTAATTCAGCAGCTCGCAGGGTGACATAGCGGTGGCTGGTGCCGTGGAATCCATATCGACGGACTGAATGCTTTTCATACAAATCATATGGGATTGGATAGATGTATGAACTTTCTGGCATGGTTTGATGAAATGCAGTGTCAAATACTCCGCACATTGGTACATCGGGCAGCATCTTTTTTGTTGCCCGGATGCCGGTCAAATTTGGTGGATTGTGAAGTGGCGCAAGTGGGATACATTCTTCGAGTGCAGCAATAACTTCGTCATCGATCAACACAGAGCCGCTGAATTTTTCACCAGCATGAACAACTCTATGCCCGACTGCATGGATTTTATCGAGGCTATCAATTACTCCCTGTTCACTGGTTAGTATGTCGGCCAAGATTTTGATGGCAAAGTCATGATCTGGGATTTCAATTTCCTGGACGATATCTTCTACTTCAGGTCTTTTATAAATATGTCTACCAGAGTCCAAACCAATACGCTCTACCAGTCCACTGGCCAGCAACTGTTCCTGCTCCATATCAATCAGCTTATATTTTAGGGAGCTGCTGCCACAGTTGATAATCAGTACATTTTTCATTATGAGTTGCTGCTTTGCAAAGCTGTAATTGCAGCCATATTCACAATATCGTCAAAGCTGCATCCACGAGACAAATCATTTATCGGCTTGGCCATTCCTTGCATAACAGGACCAACGGCAGTTGCATCAGCCATTCTTTGCACGAGTTTGTAAGCAATGTTGCCACTGTTAAGATCCGGGAAGATCAAAACATTTGCTTCACCTGCCACAGGGCTGTCTGGTGCTTTACGTTTTCCAATTGCTTCCAGAATTGCGGCATCGGCTTGAAGTGGGCCATCGATTTTTAGTTCTGGTGCAAGTTTAGCAGCTATGGAAGTTGCCTGGCTTACCTTGTCTACATCTACGCCAGAGCCACTATCTCCAGTTGAGTAGCTCAGCATTGCAACAGAAGGCTCAAAATTACAAAGAGATTTAGCAGTAATTGCAGTTGCGATGGCAATGTCGGCAAGTTGCTCAGCATCCGGGTTTGGGTTGACAGCGCAATCGGCAAAAACTATTTGGCCGTTGTCTCCGAATTCCCAATCAGGTTTGTACATCACAAAACAGCTCGATACTACACTGCATCCAGGAGCTGTGCCGATGACCTGAAACCCGGCTCTCAAAACATCACCAGTAGAGTTGACTGCGCCTGCTACCATACCGTCGGCGTGGCCAGCTTCAACAAGCAAAGCTCCATACCATAGTGGATTCAGTGCCAATGCAATTGCTTCTTCCAAAGTCATTCCTTTGTGTTGACGTTTGGAATGCAGTAGAGTTGCAAGACTTTGTCTATTTGCGTCAGTGGATGGATCAATAATGCTGACACCATCAGAGGAAAGGTTCAGGTCTTGTATTTTTTCTAAAATCCTGGTTGTGTCACCTATTAAAACAGGCTTTGCAATTTTTTCTTCAGCAAGGGTACAGGCACAATGAAGCGTACGACTATCTTCGCTTTCAGGTAGTATAATAGAGCGGTTCAATGACCGCGCCTGATCTCTGATTTGTTGGACTAAATCCATTGCAATTTCCTATTGTTGAATAAGTTATCTGCTGAAAATGTCGCATTGAGGCAGGGTGTTGTCAAATAAACAACAAAGAAAAAGGGAAGGCTGTTGCCTTCCCTTGAATTGGTTACTGAAATCAGATTATGATTCTAATTGTTTAATGTCATCTTCAATATCCGGTAAATTGTCAATCAGATCTTGAAGTGTATAACTTTCCCAGAATTCCTGAAGTTTGGTATCCAGTACCTCCCAGATACTTCTAGTAGTACAGAATGCAGAACGGGTACAGGAGTCAGGTTCAGGAACACATTCAACCAGAGGTATACAACCCTCCATACAACAAAAAACATCCCAAAGAGAAATGTCTTGTGGTTCTTTTGTAAGATAGTAACCACCAAGCACACCTTTTTTACTGCCCAACAGGCCTTCACGCCTTAATGAAGCAACAAGTTGTTCCAGATACTTACGACTGATTTCCTGATTTTCAGAGATGGCACTCAGTGGAACAGGTTTACCATCGTAACTTACTGCTATTTGTAATAGTGCCCTAAGTCCGTAGCGCACCTTTGTGGTTATTCGCATCAAAGTGTTCCTTTCAGCAAAGTTGACAATCCGTAGGAGCGATTATGCAACCCGGCTGCTTATATAGCAAGTCCTATCATTTTTTAGGACATTAGTTCAGGTACTTTGCCCACAAGTTGAGGTGGCAGATGGAGCGGTCTTGTTGTTGCTCTTTTCCGATCGATGTCTTTGAAAACTCGTTCAACCTGGTCAGCTTGAAGCCCAAGTTCAGGTGCAACTTCCTCAGCATTTACGCCGTGATTTTTTGCCCAGAGCAGCAGGTCCATCTCTTTGTATGGGAGAACGAAATAGAATTCATCCTGACCTTGTTCAAGGGAGTAAGTGTCGGTTGTGGGAATCACAGAGCAAATTTCATCAGGTAAGCCCAGATGCTTTGCCATAGCATAAACCTGAGTTTTGTAAAGGTGAGCAATTGGTTTGATGTCGGCAGCGCCATCGCCATTTTTTACAAAGAATCCCTGGTCATATTCCAG
>JABIBH010000130.1 GCA_018652925.1 bacterium
AAGCATACCCTGTTAACAATTCTCATTTGGTTACCATCCATAAAGGCTGCGATTACAAGTGCACCTACTGCATTGTGCCATCGACACGTGGCCCGCAGCGTGAAAAATCACCTCTGATGATTCTGGATGAGATAAAAAATATCGTTGACCAGGGAGGCAGGGAAGTCACATTGCTTGGACAGAATGTTACTGCCTACAATGCTCCCGGAATGAATTTTGCCAAACTGATTCAACAAGTATCCAAAATTAAAAACCTTGATCGGATTCGTTTTCTGACCAGTCACCCTTGTGATATCGATGATGAGTTGATTGATACTATTGCAGAATTCGATTCAATCTGCCCTTGGCTGCACATACCCGTTCAAAGTGGTAGCGATCGTGTTCTCAAAAGAATGAAAAGATATTATAAAGTTGCTGACTATATGCGAATTATAGAGCAAGCTAGGAAAAAGATACCTGATGTGACATTCTCCAGCGATTTCATTGTGGGATTCCCGGGAGAAACAGACGAAGATTTCAGGCAAACAGTTCAGTTGATGCGTGATGTCAGGTATGATCAGGCCTTCTGTTTCAAGTATTCAGAGCGTCCAGGTACACCTGCATGTAAAATGATTGACGATGTGCCGACCGAAATTAAAAAAGAAAGATTGGCGGAATTGCTGGAAGTTCAGGACGAAGTCTGGCAGAATATAACAAAAGACTCTCTTGGTGAAATCTGGTCTGTTGTTGTTGAGGGTAATGCGCGACATTCAAAAAGTTCAGTGAAAGCCAGAACTGACAATAATCGCAAGATTATTGTTGATGGAACTGAATCGCAACCTGGCGATTTAATTTCTGTGCAGGTAACTGGTAGTAATGGAAATTCGTTTTTAGGTAAAATCGTTTCTGCGGCCACCATGAAAGGAACTGCCGATGTTAATATTTAAGAGTATCATTTACTTACTGGTAATAATTATACTTGCTGTTTTCTTTACACAAAACAGTTCTCAATCGGTTGATATCAAGGTCCTGAATAAAGAGTATCTTGATTTGTCTCTTTACTATGTAATGATTGCTTCTTTTCTGCTTGGAATCGTATTCAGCCTTATGATTGCTGGAATTCGTGAGATTCGTCTGCGTAATCAATTACGCGGAGCAAATAATATTCTCAAGAATCGGAATAAGGAAATTGCTGAACTGCGCAAGTTACCTCTCAAGGATATCGACAATGAGAGTATGGAGGAATAACAGATGACAATGCAATTCTGGTTGTTGGTATTTTCAGTTAGCGCCCTGATTGCGACATTATTTTGGTATTTTGCAATTCATCGGCAACGCACAACCGTTCAAGAGGATTCTTATACTCGTGGACTGGAACAGTGGCTTAATGGCGATATCAATGAAGCTATTTTATCCATGCGCGAAGCTATTGATAATGATCCATCGTCTATTGACCCATATCTGCAACTTGCAAACCTGTTGCGTGAGAGCGGTGATGCCAGACGTGCTGCTGTTCTTCACAGAGGACTGACTGTCAGACCTGGAGTAAATACCCAGAAGCAATTTTCGATATCACTGGCACTGGCCCAGGATCTCCTTGAACTAGGCAAATGGCAGGAAGCAAAAGAACTGCTTGGCACTCTTCAACGTCATAACCCGAATACTCCAATATTCTGGGAAAGCAGATTTCGTCAATGGGCTGGTATGGAAGAACACGATGAGGCTGCAAAAACACTAAAATCCGCCATTAAAAAAGTGCCTGCAGGCCATCGAGAAACATTTAGTGACTGGTATGAACTTTATCAGCTTGATCGTGCACAAATTGCTAATTCTGAAGATCAGAGCTCTCTTGCCAGAAAACTTGTGAAATCAATTGAAAAAGTTAGTTCAAACTATCCATATCGACTTGTAATTGAATCGCAAGCTGCTCTTGTTGATCAAGACTTTGAGAGTTGTGCTACAATTTCAACTGAAGGTCTGTTAAATAATCCAACTCATGTTGATCTGTTTTTTCCGCTTCTGGAAAAAGCCTTGCTCAGTAGTGGGCGCTATGAACGGACAATACCAATTCTGGAATCGGCTTGCCATCATG
>JABIBH010000131.1 GCA_018652925.1 bacterium
AAATAAAGAAGAGTACGCATATGACACCGCAGATAAATCCTGCCTGAAACTGGCGATTTCCGATTGAACAGCAAAACTCGAGGAATCGATACTCCCAAAGATTGAAGCACCCTGTCCGCCATTGCGCTTTGAAATTGTAACAGTCGAGCGGGCTGGCCCAAGATTTGTTGATACATATCCACATATATTATTCAGGTTTTCAGCTTCAACGATGACTGCTCCCCTGAGCCAGTTTGTTTGATAACCAAGGCTATAAGAATCAGACTCTGCTTGAGTTGATGTTGAGGTGGATCCCCTGATATGCTTTTCAGTTTTTTTCAAGGGCGAAGTGGCACTCATGGAGCGCCAGCGCCCTGGATCTGCTATCACCAGCCCCATCCCAGACTCTGCAATCACCTTGCCAGCAATAAGTTCAAGCCCAGCAAACCCAGCAGCCACAAAGCCACTCCTGACAATGTTCTCCTGATATTTTTGCCTGAAATACAGACCGCCACTAACTGAATAGATTGAACCAAATGCCCTGGCAGTCAGCTGTTCTTCTTTGATATATAAATTTGATTTTGCACTTGCATCAATCTCCCGGAACCACAAGTCCTCTACTTGTTCTGATGAAATCAGGCCATCTTCAACCATCAATTCGATTTCGTCAGATTCCTGCGCAAATACTAGTGAACTGAAACATAGCAAACATAAAACTGCTCTATGAATCATCGGAAAATAATCAGTTGCCACCTGTGCGTCATTCCAAGCTCGGGATGTGACAGATGAGAACTTCTAGTTAGAATTTTGCCGACTTTAATTGTTGTGGTCAATCCAGTAGAGCTTGAACCTGTATCAACAATTGCACCGACCCGGAACATGTTATGAAGCAACCAATCAAGCCCCAACCTCACACTTTTTTCACCGGACTCAGTATTATCGATTCCCAGGGCGAATAACACATCCTTGTTATTCAAAATCAGCAATAATTGTTCATAATCTCTTGTCGTAAGCATTGCCCCTGAAATCGGGGTGGTAGATATTATGGTCATTGATTCCCGATAATCGTATCGAGTGACAAAGCTGTATAAAGTGCTCCATCCTGGTTCATCCAAAAACTGCTGAGATTCTCGCTCTGATTTGATTCCAAATTTCAAACTTCCACCAAACAGCATGTCCACGGACATCGAATCTTCCCTGTATACATCACCTCCTAGTTTGTGCCACCTGAATGCCATATGCCATTTCTCTGAAGACCAACCCGACAGGATTGACTGCATTGGCAATTCTGGCATTTGATATAGCGAACTCACTGAAACTGCACCAAAATATCCTGTATCTCTCTCTATACAATCGGCGGGAGGAATGACCCACCCCTGGTCAGCATCTCTGAAGCCAGCAAATACATTTCCAACAAGTGCAGCCACCAGGACAAGCAACCATACCTTCATCGTATTGCGCCATAATCGATTGCCAGCAAAAGCTTGTCAGACCAAAGTAATTCATTCGAATCGTTGACCTGTTGTACAAGCAGAATATATCCTCCCGATGACAACTGTTTGCCATTATCATCATTTCCTTGCCAGAAAATATCTCTAGGTCCTTCACCAAGTTGATCCCCACCAAGTTCCCTGACACACCTGCCTGATAAATTGAATATTCTTGCCTGCCATCCAGTAGCTGGAGGACTCACAAAAAACGATATGTGCTGTACACCATTTTTTACCGGATTTGGTTTTGCAATTACAGCTGAGTTGACAACCGGCCCACCACTTACACTATTCGAACATCCAGGAGTTGAGCGAGCAGGTGCAGTAGATGGCCGCCAGTTCCAACTTGGGTCACCAATCGGCTCACTGTTTACTCGCTCAACAGAACGGGCTGCAGGGATGGGCCAACTAACCCCTAACTGCAACCAGTCTATTACAACTCTCTCAGGAAGCATCAAGCAGATATAATCAGCGTAGTTACGATCATCCGGCGCAGAATTATTAATGGTCGGCCAACTCCCATCCAATTCAACAAGTACCGGCATACTGCAATCTGGCCACGCCCCATTTTGCTGTTCACTCAACCACCATTGCGTAAATACATCAGCATCCTGAACGATTATAATTTTCTGATTTGGGAAAATTGAAACATTTGGTATTGGTTGAGAATCATTGTCAGCATCTTTAATTCGATAACCGGATAAGCTCATGACTTCACCAGTGCAGTTTTCAACCTCTATCCATTCACAACTTTCAGCACTTGGGGCTGCCATCACTTCAGATAAAACCAGCCCCAATAAGCCGGACTGATACACACCCAAATTAATTGTCTGTAATTCGATGTTGGAAAAGGTCAGTTCAATTTCATATGAGCCTGCATGTGAAATAGACCACGTCAGATAAACGTCTGCAGAAGAGCCGGATTCAATCTCTGTAATATATGTTGATCCTACTTCAACTCCATCGGCACTGATCTGAACATTGGTTGATAAAATATTCTGAAGGCCATCATTGAAAAGAGTAATTTTACTTACAACTGTTCCTGAACCACTTAAAAGAACTGGCGGCGAATGTTCCAAGTCAACTGATGCAATCGAAAATTGCCTGAAATTCTCTGATCCGGGATTGGGTTCCTCAAGCATAAACCAGTCGACGTTATTGAAATCCGTATCATAGCCATCAGGTTTCCGACCCAAAGAGTTGCCGGACCCAGACCCTGGATGAGGAATCTCTTCACAAAGCCCCTCGTGCTGCAGTGGTCCATAACCCAGGAGATCAAGATACACACCCTCCCGTGTGAGCATTATCCCATCTGGGCCATTCTGGAGGTCCAGGTTTACTATTGCATCAGCACTGCCAGCCCATCCGGTATCGGCAATCAGGAAAAATCCCCCCGCCTCTATACTATGGTGCTCACTGCCAACCCATCGCGCCTGCCAGTCAGGCCCATTCGCTCCATTTGCGAAAGCAACCTGTACTCCCAGAAGCGAAAGCGGTTCTGAACCACTGTTATATAGTTCGATGAATTCCTTTCCGGCATCAGAGCCGGCAGGATCATACATTACTTCATTCAGCACCAATGCTGCTGAACAAACTCTGGCAATCAAAAGGAAACAAATAACAGATCGAATCAAGTGAGAAAATCACATTCCGGGAGGAACTACAACATACCTAATCGCCGACGCGTAAACCATTCAACAGATAATAACAGAATAATACCAGCAACCAACCACCAGCTACTTCCAAGGTTATACCTTGTTCGAATGACACCTGTTCTGGGTTGCATGTCGAACTGTTCAAGCAGATCAGAAGCAAGCAACTGAGATTCCCCATTGAAATACTCAGCCCCGGTAGTGTTTGCAATAGACTTTAGAGCTGAAACATTCTGAGTAATCTGA
>JABIBH010000132.1 GCA_018652925.1 bacterium
GGTTGACTTTCGTTTTTTATCGGGAGCACAATTTCCGGGTTCACCAACGTAGATAAGAACCAGGTAACCCCACCGCCAATTGCAGCAAGGACCACAACAATTGCAACAACTATCCACCAAAATGAAGCACCGCTTTTAAAGTTTGTCATGGCGTTGCCTCCTCGGTTTTTTGGTGTTTGTCTCTGAAAATAATTACTGCCTCAACAATACCGTCGGCAAGTCGTGAAAGGTATCTTTTACTGGATAATTTCTTTTCCTCTTTACTGTTGGAAAGAAATCCTGTTTCCACAAGAACTGCCGGCATGTTTGCACCTCGCAGAACTTTAAAGCTCTCTCTTTTTACGCCTCTGCTGGTTGCATCTGTTTCGTCGATCAGTGATTTTTGTATAATTTCTGCCAGGTCACTGCTATTAACAAGATGTAATTCCTGGACTCGTTCCCACCTTACAAAACCGCCAGCACCAGGAGGAGTTGTCAGTTCAGGCTGGAAGAACCATGTTTCAATTCCATTCGGTTTACTATTGAACCAGCCATTGCAATGCAATGAAATCATCAGATCGCCGCCACTGAGATTCGCGCGTTCACTTCTAACATCAAGATCGATCAAAATATCGGAATCACGAGTTAAAACAACGTCAAAACCTGCCGACCTGAACTTACGCGACAAGATTTCAGCCAGATTCAAGTTGATAGTTTTTTCCTGAGTACCGCGTGTACCTATTTTACCTGCATCAAGCCCACCATGACCTGCATCGATAACAATTGTCTTAATTGAAATTGACTCTGTGCCATCAATAGCAGCCATAGGTTTTGCCATATTGACATAGCCTCTGGCACGAGGTGCAGGGAGATCGATTTTACGAGTCTCTTCGAGTTGCAGGACAATAGCATTGCCCTCTTTCTCGCTGAAAGTTCTAAAGCTGTTGACTGTTCTGTTCAGTTTGAAAGTTACCAACGCATATTCTTCAAGTTGCACAACCGAGACATTACTCAGCAGTCCACTTTCCTTTTCCAGTTTTACGATACTGGTATCAACCAACGCACCATACAACTTCAGCCGGACAGTTGAGCTGGTAGGAGTATCTGTTCGCCACATTATTTTTTTACTGCAATGCAGTTTTGCAAAAGTAACCCTGTTTCCACTTTCAACAGTCAAGCTGCGCACATTATAAAGCGCCGTGCCATACTCAAGCCTGCCTCTTGCCCTGTCCCATTGAACTGATTGACCAGTTAGTGCTGGGAAAATCGATGTGACAGCTTCCATTGGCAACCAAAGATCACCTTCGTGCAGATATACTGGCGCACGAAGCATTACGCCTTTGCCATCGACATTTATGAACCTGTTGTCAGCAAGAAAAACCACTTTGTGGCCATTGACTTTTACAGTCAGCCTGCGAAGTTCCGGTTCCCAGAATCTTGAAGCCAAAAGCATGCTGGCTACATCGTGGGATTTAAGGAAGAGCTCCTGGGAATCGGTCATGAGTTCAAGCCCAAAGACATTGTTGTCAGGACGATTGCCTGTGTGACTTATCACAACACTTCTCAACTGGGCTTCTGAATTAATTACCGGCTGCGCAAACCTGCCGTCAGCAATAGACGATGTAGCAACTAACAGTAAAAATAAGAGAATTCGTTTCATCAACCTCTTCCAAGCTCCCTCTGAATACGTCGTTTTACATCTTTTTCAGCTTTTGCGTGGCGCTTGTCGTGCATTTTCTTGCCTCGCCCAAGCCCCATCTCAACTTTTACCAATCCATGTTTAAAATACAGTTTCAACGGTACAAGTGTCAGCCCTTTTTCTTCGAGCTTCGGCTTTAATTTTCGCAATTCCCTTTTTGTCATCAATAATTTACGACGACGAAACGGATCGTGGTTTTCACGAGTTGCAGGTTCATAAGGACCGATGTGTAATTTGGCAAGCCAAACTTCGCCTTCAGAAAAGTCTCCGTATGCATCACCAAGATTGCATCGACCTTCACGCAAAGCCTTCACTTCAGTACCTAACAGGACAATGCCAGTTTCCCATTTATCGAGTATCTCATACTCATGAAAAGCTTTCCTGTTTTTCGAGATTATTTTGATGCCTGCGTCACCGCTGGACTTCGCCATTCTACACTCCAAATTACAATTGATTCCGTAACAGGTAGGAAATTAGCATTTATACTGAGAATACACAACCAGGTTGACACATCAATTTAGAATAGCTAGTTTTGGTCGGCGCGAAGCAATTGGTTGCATTTAGACCTGACGCTTCCGCAAAGTGTGTGCCCGGGTGGCGGAATTGGTAGACGCGCTACGTTCAGGTCGTAGTGGGGTTTATCCCCGTGGGAGTTCGAGTCTCCCCTCGGGCACCATACTTCTCTAGTTGATATACCCCAAAGACTTCAACTGCTTCTTAATTTCATCGTCTACTTCTGTCTGCTCAATAACAGTGTCTGTTCTTGCAGGCAAGAACGATGCATAACTGCTCACTTTGTTCTCACTCAAATACTCAACATACTTCTGTCCATCGGCAGTAAGCCCGTCAGCTAGCATCACACCTGTCATTGCTTGGGATGCAGGCAATCCCAAAAGTGCAAGTAGTGTTGGAGCAGTATCGAGCATTTCCATCTGTTCAAATTTATGCCCAGGCTTATACAGTGGACTTCTGGTTGCAAAAATCCCTTCAGGCCGATGTTCCTGCACTCCATATTGCCAGCCACGTTTTCTATGTCGTGGGCCATTAAATCCATGATCACTCATAATAGCAACTTGCTGATCTTCAGGGAACAGAGCCAGAACTTCACCCAGTAATTCATCAACAAACTTGTAATAACCGGGGACAATGTTGCCCAGAACTGCTATATCCAGATCGGTAAATTCTCGAGGAGCAGATTCAGTTTTCCAGTAAGTCCAGAACTTGTGACTTACAACATCAAGTCCACGAAAATACACAACGCTGAGATCAAACTGCTGATCAGCTACAAGCTGTTTTAAAGTAGAAAGGTAAGTCAGATCACAGGCATAAATAATCCGCAACTCATCCAGTTTTAGTGCATACTCTTCTTCATGTCCTGAAAGAGCATCCAGATCAATAAACCTGCTCAACTCTTCATTTGAAATCGATTCCCAGTCAACAATCGAATCACTTAAATCAATACTATCAGGCTGAACTATGGTGCCTTCCCTTGAACCTTTCCTTGTAAACGACATATGGTCGCTAACCATAACCCCATCAATAGGTTGCGCAGGCCATGTCACCCACCAACCGACTACACAACTGCTACGCCCACTTCCACCAACAATGTCCCACAATGCGGGTGCGCTCCAGTCGCTACTGCATGAAAGCTCTTTGTTCTTTTTGAGAAACCCACCGATGCCGTGGTCACGAGGATGCAACCCTGTTGCAATGCTGGCCCAAATACGTGGCGACTTGTCCATCGGCACAAAACTCATCAGTGTGCCTGAGTTACCGCTATCA
>JABIBH010000133.1 GCA_018652925.1 bacterium
AACTTCACAGCCAGTCCACCTTTCGGAACATTTTACAGAGGTGGCACCATCATAAAGATGCGCCACCTGCTATTTTCTAATTACTATCAAGCTCAAAATGGTCCAAAAGAACCCACCGAATGGCTTGTTTTATAGGATCTCTATCAAACGCATACGGGTCAAAGCCCCATAACACATCAGGTTTGCCACCAGGCTTGGACTCGGTTGTTTGCCAGATAAAGACTCCAAGAGGTACCTGATTCAATGTAGTATATTCGTGAGCACCGCCAGCATACGCTGTACCAAATTCAAATGCAAGTGAACCACATGTGTCTGAAGGAGCAAATGTAGGATAAGCAAAGTTACCGCTTTCTATGTGCTGATTCATTACCCAGTCGTAGCGAGTGTAAAGACGCCACATCGGCTCTACAGCCAACCTGCCATCTGGCATTAATTGTGGAGACCATGGAGTTGGTCTTGTTGTCACATTGATATCATAAAACTCATCACTAGCGCCAAGTAGGTATGGTTTGTTGACGGAAGGAATTTCCTCGCCATAATTATGGTCTGGATCAAAATCCCACCAAATAATATCGTGTGAGACTTCAATTGTATCTGGAAATGCCCCAAAGTCGACGTAATTATCCTTGAAATCCTGGTCAATTGTAATTGCCCTGGTTCCAACACACGAAGACTTTCTGTCACCACTGTAATAACATTCATATATGAAGGAAGGTGACAGCAAGTCAATAACAGACATCCCGTTGGTTCTAAACGGATAGAGCTCTGACCCAATTCTAATAAATTCCCCGGTATCTTCATCTTCACGAGTACCATATCCAATCAAACGCACATTCTCGCAAGTCACTGTTTCATCGGAAGTATCATAAATAATTGGCATTGCCCAAGATCGTGTATCTCCGGGCTCCTTTGAAAAGTTATACATGGAACTTGCCCCTGCCATAAACAAGTTTCCAACACTTTGTTGATAAGCTGCCAGCCAGACATACTGGGATGTTCCAGCAAACATGTCAGTCACATAACGTGAACCGTAACAAGTTGTCCAAAGTAGAACTCTGTAGTTAACTGCATCTCGGTAACCAAATAAACTGTTCGATTCAACATCTATTGAATGAATTGCTGGCTCATATCCGGAAACTCCGCCCTGACCAGCCAGAACTTCATCCCAGAACTCATCACGCCTGATGTCTTCATATTGAGAAGCACCTCCAGGAGTAGGCCAGGCATTTGTGTTGTGATCTACTACATCATCGATAAGTAACAACGGAAACTGGGCATCTGGATCTGGCACAGGTACAACTGCCACATAGTATGTTGCTCTGGTAATCAACCCTGAGTTATCAATTGCCTGGACAATGAGACTGTGCGTGGAGTTTGAAAAAGAATTGATTGGTGCCCTTTTGTGTAATGGTGTATTACCCCAGGAAACTGCCCAATTCTGATCTTCTTCGTTGTTTGGGTCTTCAACATCCCACCCATAGCGATAAGCAATAACTTCCCCACCGTAATGTTCAGCAGAGGCATACCAACTAAACTCAAGAGGCTGGTTCTTTGCAATATCAAACCTTGCAACCCCATTTACACCAGAATAATCTCTGTCACCAAGATACCGTTCCCTAACGTTAAGTGATGGTGATTGACCTTCACTAACTTTAAAATTGTATACAGTTCTATTATAGATCCTGTCCTGGCTTACAGCTCCAGCTGTATCTTGTGCCTGAAGTGCAAAGAGATATGAAATTCTTTCACCTTCATCATCTGTTATCTGGATATCTGATTTTGTATAAATACGATCCTCGGGATCATCACCATATCTAACCCAATCACTCCACAATGAGTCATTAAAATCTACTAGGAAATCGACGTTTTGATAGAAACCGTAACTGGTAGTAACGTAATTACCATCCGGATCGATAGCTCTTTTATTCAGGTACCTGACCCTAATGGGAACACCTAATTCGAAGTCAGGATCAACCCCGGTCCACTGTAAGGATACTGTAGTTGGGCTGGAAACAGAATATTCTTGTCCGGCCCAGGTAGAAGGACTGGTTAATGTTATGGATGGAGCAAGAGTTGTAGCAGTAAAAGTTACGTGGGCAGGCGTTGGGTCAAGCCCACCATCATTGTCTTCAGCCCTTATGAAAAGTGAATGATGCTCGTAAAAGCGTTGCTCATTTTCAGGCAACCAGGAATCCCCTTCAAATCCAAGCTCACGGGCTAGGACAATAAAGGTTGTATCTGTTGCTTCTGTGTAAAACCATGGATTTAAAGTGTCACCGGTTGCTGGATCCAATGTGAGTGTATCCAGTACGCCCAACCCGTCAATACCGTTGTTGGCAATCTTCCAATGGTAACCAACTATTTCACCATCTGGATCTAAGCCTGTCCAACTGAAGCTTACAATAAAGTCTGTTTCCCGAAGAACCGGCGGAGTGCCTGTAATCCTTGTATCTGGCAAGGCATTATTCAGTTCTGCCCCACCAAGCTGATCACTTGGAGAACAACCATATATCATGGCCATCACACTCAATAAGACAATCAGCGGCACAGCTACTGCATACCTATTTCTGATTAACAAACCCAACCTCCTGTAAACTAACCAACACTGACCAATTAAGGCCTAGGTGGATATATAAAATCATTGCCAACAAAGCACATGTAGAACTGCTTTTGAACTAATTCACTTTCCAAACAGAATTGATGTAATTTTAGTTTTTCAGCAAAACCTGGATACGATTCCGATTCAGAATCACCATGGAACTCCGGTACTCGGAGACCTGTATAATAAACATACCTGCATCTGTTAGGATTCGCATCCATTGTAGTTGCATCACGCATTACCGCAGATACAGTATTCAAGCCCAACTGCGGAGTAGAAAGCTCACAAACCAACCAGGCAACACTCTCATCTCTGAGCTGTAATGTTAGTCCCTCCAGGCCGCCTGGACCGATTCCAAGGCTCTCTGATGATGTAAGGACTACATTGTCACCATTATCTTCAACAGACTCAATTAACCAGGAATACTCCTCAACAAATTCCTCACCTGAACCTGTTCCAGCACGAACCAATAGCGGTAAATGACGGTTGAGAAATTGTTCTCTCTCTGGAGCAAAAATTGTCAGTTGTTGCAGACCTTCATCATAAGACCAATCACTTCCGTCTGAATCTGCAATCCAAGGCAATGTCACAAGGTTATTACCAAAATTATCCACTAGTGAAGGTAAATATGCAGTAGCAAACTGATATGGTCCAGTCGCAGCCAGAACACTAGGTATAAAAACATCTATGCGAGCACGCCAAACTCCATCTTCATCTATAACAATTGGAACACGAGGATTGTCATCAACATGAGTCCAATTTTCTACTTCCGTAGTAACAGCGGTAATATTATCAATCAATCCACCGTCGTTCAAAATATTATCAGGATCATGACTAGATCTTACTTCAAACCTCCATGAAGGAGCACGGTCAATTGGATTATTATTGACTACATGTGGCGCTCTGTCAGCACTGAAGCGCCTCTCCAGCTGGTTATCATCACCTGTGAAGAAAAGTTCATATTCATAGAAATTACCAGGAATTTCAAGCAAACCATTTAAATCATTTGGTTCCTGAAAAGTAGTTGAGCCTGACACAGGATTGACCCAACAAGATTGAGCTGCTAAAACAAAAGTCAGATGTTTCCAATCTTCACCAGGTAAGGGACTTGGAGCATCAAAAAAGCTGCACCACAAAGTATCCGGCTCACTTGGAATCTCATCACCAACCTGATAATTGGATTCACTGTCAACAACAGTTTCTATAAAAGTAATAGACGGCTCAAAGTTTGCTGAAAACTCAATATTACTGAAGCTGTTATCTCGACGGGTGTGCTCATCAACTGATCGAGCCCTGAATTCATATTCGGCAGGGCCTGTCAGAAAACTGATTGTGTCTGCAGAAACAGCATTATAATCGTTCCAGTCTGGAGTCCAGGTCAAATTGTTATATTGCGTTCTAAACCTATAGCTTGAAGTGCTACCAGTGAAAAAGGCAGCACCTTCAATTTTCGATTGAAAAGTTACTCCCGAGTCAACTTGATTGTCCGGGTTGTCCAACAGTCTGAGATCTCTTGCATCATCCCAACCCAGAATTTTGAAAACAACCTTTGCCCGGTGAGGTAATCTCTCTCCTGAGGAAAAGGATACAGGATCAGATTCAACCAGACCTGTAGCTTCAGCAGTCCAGACTGTGTAATAAGGATAGGTCAACCCATCATTTCCAAATGGATCCTGCAAGTTACCAGGATCACTTTCAAAAACCAGATGTGTATCTGGATCATAGTTCACAACAAAATATTGCCTTCGGTCCACAGCTGCTACTTCCACACCTGCAACATCAATTGAATTCACAAGCAAGGTATGAGTTCCACTGGCGATTACCCTGTTGAAAAGCCCTGCACCGGATCCATCGTTTGCAAAATCAACGCGAGTCACTCCACCAAAGAAGCTGACACTGTCATTCACGGCATCATCAAATCGGCGTGGATTCCAGCAATCCTCAACAGCATCATCGCAATCAGCGAGTGAAACTTTGAACTTGAAGCCAAGCAGACCATCATAAACAGGCTCACCAGAATCAGGGTCAATAGAAAAAACAGTATCTCGTTCAGCCAGTAATTCATCAGTGAAAGAACGTATGTTAGGAGTCTCTCCCGTCCAGCTCAAAGCAAATGGCTTGCCATAACTGAGAGTATCAACCTCGCCCGGTTGCAACTCAGTTTCAATTCCATATTCTTCAGTCAAGAAAGTAATAGACGGAGAGCCCAGCGCATTTATCAGGAAATATAGTCGTGCTGGAGTTCGATCATAATCCCCTCTGTCATCAACAGAAACAATATGAAAAGTCTTATCAACCGATGTTAATGATCCCAACCCGATCTGGAAATCAAAAATAGTGTCTGTTCTGGTAGTCCAGTGGCCTATATCCAAAGTATTGATGTGAAGCGCAGGGTTGAATCTTGCATCCTCTTCATCTTCATCTGTTTCATCATCCTGAACGGTACTATCAGTCAGAGCCCATACAAACTGCTCTACATGCCCGTCATCATCAGAACCATACCAGAATAGATGGTAGTGAAAATAGCCTCCTGCTTCCTCACCAGGTGCACCAGTAATAAAAGTCTCAGGTGGACGATTAACAATAACCACTTCTGGATTAAAAGCTCGGCAACCAATCAGGGACCCGATAATTAAAACCAAAAGAAACAGGTAAAACACAGCCAAGCGTTTTCTCATTGTCATATTCAGTGTACGCCTTTCATACACCGCAAACAGCAATGGTTTCAATTGTAAAAAACACACTGCTGTCACGAAAACCAACCAAGAACTACTTGGAAGTTTCAGGGTCAGGACTATTATACTTCTTCCAATGAAATATAGGGATTGACCCGTGACAGTGTCAACCCAGACTTTACTTTAACTTGTTGCAAATTAAAATATTTTGTTAAAAGCAGGCATAAAAAAAAAGGCGCCCCTGAAAAGGGGCGCCACAAAGACTAATCGAAAAGTAAATTACTTAACGAGAGCCATTTTGTTAACAGTAACATTGTTACCTGAACGTACTTCATAGAAGTAGATACCAGACGCAACATCGCCACCATTGTTGTTTGTACCATTCCAGGTCTTTACACCTGAAGTTTCTGAAACAACTTCGTCAACGAGAGTCTTAACGAGCTCACCTTGAACGTTGTATACCTTAATTGAAAGATCGCCAACACTAGGGATGGTCCATTCAATTTTAGTAGATGGGTTAAATGGATTTGGGAAGTTCCTGGCAGTAAAGGTTCCAGCACCTGGGACGTTAGTCGGAGTGCTGCTTCCAAGATGGCCAAAGAATAACAAAATCTCATTAAGTGCAGATGCACGAGCGTTTCCAGCTGCATCTGTATTATACCAGTACATGAAGTCAACTGGGAAGTAGACTACATCTGAATTAAACAATGCACCATAGTTATAAACACCTGCAGCATAGCCACCGTAAACTCCACCGGTGCCAGAAGCATCAGCAAATTCAGCAATACGCTCACAAGTACCATTTGGGAAAACTACATCAAAGTCGTTGAATACAGGACAGCCACCATATGCAATAAACTCTGTAGTTAGGCCAACGGTATTACCAGCAAGTGGCAGTACCAGAGGTGCAGATTGTCCACCAATAACTGGACGTAAGTCATCACCAAGATAGTCAACTGACAACCAAGTACTAACGAAGCTAACTCCGTTTGCACCAGAAGCCTGCAAATCAGCTGCCAGGTCATCACCGGTGAACAATACGTTCTTGTTACCTAATTCTAACCAGTCATTAACCAAAGTGATATCATCACCAGGATCGTTAGCAAAGTCACCATTACTTAGAGTAAATGATCCAAGGTCACCTGATGTGTAGAGCATAGTCTCATAACCAGCTAGTGTGGAAGGAGTTGCTCGTCCACCAAGACCATTACCTACACCAGAAGAAGGGCCATTGGTGTAGTAGTAATCATAGTCAACACCCTCTTGATAACCAAGAGAGTTCATAGCATATTGCCACTCATTTTCGCCACCACGGTTAGCAAAGTCATTCCATAACAGAATGGCAGGCTGAGCACCAAGTGCATCTTCCATTGTAGGAAGAGCGCGAACAATATAACTACTGTTCCAAACGAATGGTTGATATGTAAGTTCACCTGGGAAAACACCAAAACCAGCAAGGTCTGATGGCAATGTGGATGTTCCACCAAGGTCATCACTAGCAGAAATGTAATAATGAATTACATCGCCAGGGAAGAAGAAATCATCGTCATCTGGAAGATCGAAGCTGTAACGATCTGCAATCAAAGCACCTGTCTCCAGGAAGATTGAGTCACCAAGGACTGAACCAACAGCTGGATATGCAGCGTTTCGGAAAGGATCATACAGAGGGTTTCTGTCCATTGCGTACTCCAGAGTTGGAATACCAGCAAGAAGAGAACCTGTACGAACAGCAACAATGTCAAAGACAATTGAGTCACCAGGAAGGTTAATCATATCTGCTTCAAGAGCAATATTTCTGGCCATGTCGAATCTAACATCGTTAGCTGCGAGATCGCCATAGTTAATAGTGCCAATAGCAGGGAAGTTGTCTTGTGCTATATCAATTTCACGAGTGGAGATACCAGGACCACCAAACTCGTAAACTCTGAAAGAAACATTATCTACGTAAGGACCTGGAGTTGCATCGGTGCCTTCAAAGCCCCAGATGTAACCCAACTCATATGTACCAACAGCAAGCTGTGCGAACATACGACCAGGCTCTAGCAAGTCAGTAACTTCATTTTCAACACGCAGGTAGTCAGGACCACCATAGTATACAAAGTTACGATCTGCCCATGCTGTCCAGTTGATATCGTCAAGTGAAGAACGAACATGCCATACATAGAAAAGTCCATTATTAAGAATTTGATGACGATAAATATCGTAATCAAAATCAGCTCCATCATAAGCACCTACAGGATAGGCTAATACTGGAGACCAGATTTCATTCTGGTGATGGTAATCAGGACCAGCAAGTCCACCAAGAAGGTTGACTGCCCAGCCACCAGGACCATAAGTTGCGTCTCCCACTCCAAGAGTACCCCCGGTACCAGGAACAACAAGACCATCATCGATGAAACCAAACTGAGGTGAGTCATTTGATTTACATTCATCAGCGTCACCTAGACGTGGCCAAACTTTAGCAAAGTCGCCAACAGAAGGTGGAAGAACAACTGCCCAGTTAGCACCAAGACCACTTTCGAAATCATCGAAAATTACTTGAGTGCCATTAAATGAAATAGCTATGTCATCAAGGTTTGTGTGACCTTGAGTTGGCCAATCACAATCAGAATCCGACCAAGCACCATCAGAAGAACCGATGAACTGGACATGGATTTGATCAAGACCAGGGCCTATATAGTTGGCAGGATCAACTGTAACGTTAACAGCGATAGCTTCAGCATCGCCAATACCGTTCCATGTTCCATAAGCCATCATGCCGCCAGTTTCTTCTACAGCAAAATAGGTGTAGTCATAACCAGGCTCGTTGTCGTACCAGATTGTTCCAGTAACGTCAACAACTGTTGCTGCTAAAGCATTAGGAGCAGTTCCAGACCAGTCTAGAAGCTCCCAATAAGAGTTTGCGTAGCCACCGATAGGATCGCCGACGCCACAAGAAGGAATAAGTTCATCGCCACAATATGCAGTGTTTACACCAGTGCGATACGTACTAACATGCCAGGTTGGGACTTTTGCAGTAAGGTCTACGCCAAACCAACCTTCATCTTCAGGTTGTGTACCTGAAAGATCATCTTGGAATTTACCATCGTCACGGTTAGGTCCACCGATAAGATAAACGGTGTCTGCACGTGATGCATTCATTGGAGTTGCATTAAAGACCTGCTCGTATCTGCCATCAGCTAGATCGTAAGATCCAATAGAAGCAAATGCAGATCCGGTAAGAATAACCAAGGCCAAACTAACGAGAGTGAGTTTTCTCATACTTTCCCCCCACTGTTAATTAAATTAACAAATGGTAAAGGTGAAAGGACTTGTTCCGACGCCGCCGCTCAAGCGGTATCGAAACCCTACAGAATTAGGCAAAAGTGAAATTCCTGTCGATAGCATCACCACTGGGAACAGGATGTCCTCAGTTGGAAGCTTTCGACGTGGTGACTCGCAAACTAGCAAGTAAGTGTCAAGTTAGGATCTCACTAGAAAGTGGAACGGCACAACGTCGCAAGTGGAAAAAACTTTTACCTTTGTTTGAGTCGCAGCATGTATTGTACATAAAATCTAATATTGAGTCAATACCTTAAATGTAAAAAAGTCAGGACTTCAACTTGAAGTCTTGAATAAGCTTGTAAAACAGATAAAACCTAATCTGAAGGTACAACTTCAGAGAAATCAGCATATCGTGCAAAAAGAGAGTGTACCTCACGTAAAAAATCATGACGAATACTCGTTAATTCCTCATTATCTGTGTTTACACGTACAGAATCGAAAAAATAATCGATTGCAGGTCCCAAACCGGATAAAATTGAAAACACTGTATTATAGTCATGTTCAGATTCAGCAGTTGTCAGATTTGATACTTTAGAGCGCACACTATCACGCAAAGAAATCTCGGCTGGTTCGGGTAAAGAGTCAAAATTGACACCTTTTGGGGACATTCCACCTTTCCCCCAGCGCTCAGGAGATGACCTGCGATCTTGGCCCCGCAGTACATTTTCTCCCAGAATATTTCTGCATCGTTTGAATCCAGTAGCTAATTTGACAAAATCGTCCTTGCTTCTGTATGCAGCAAGTGCCTCTACCCATTTCAGCGCATCTACAGGATCCTGCCCATGAGTTGGCAAGACAGCCCTGACGACATCACCTTCATAGCCAAGATTTTCGAAATATCCAAGAAGCCTGGTTGATACAAATTTTTCCATCTCCTGGATTGCATTGTCATTGTTGTCAGATTCTGGATAACTGACCAGAGCGGCTGCAAGTAGTTCCGGGATATTTAAATGCAGATTGTGAGCTGCCATTATTCTGAGAGTGGACAATGTGTGCCTGCGTAAAGCATACGCATCTTTAGCTCCGGTTGGAGAGAATCCTGCCAGCCAGCAACCAACCAGAGTGTCAATTCGCTCGGCAATCGACAGTATTGACGCCAACTTGTTTTCTGAGACTTCGTCACCAGCAGAACGAGGTCTGTTATACTCCTGCAAAATCTCACAGACCTGGCTGCTCTCTTTGGCAGCAGCTGCATAGCGAGCACCAATAAGTCCTTCAAGTTTTGTAAATTCCTTACCGTCTTTGATCATCTCTGTGACCAAATCAAACTTGTATATTTCAGCTGCCCTGACCAGATCTGCAGGAATTTCGTTTACGCCAGCTCCGTTTTTCCAAATCCAATCGACAAGCTTCCTGACGCGCTCAACTTTATCCAGCATCGAGCCATATCCTTCAATCCAGGTAACACTTGAGAGCCTGGTCATATGTTCATCCGGAGTTTGCCTTTGATCAAACTCCCAATAAAAGAGAGCGTCACTTAGTCTTGCCCTGAGAACCTTCTCATTTCCGTGTCTGACATTATCCAAAGCCTCAGAACCACCATCTCTGACTGCAACAAAATATGGAAGCAGACCATGCGCGTCTTTTTTCTCGACAGAAAAATATCGTTGATGGGATTTAAGAGCCGTAACAATAACCTCATCTGGAAGCTCAAAGAAATCTTCACTGAACGAACCAACAAATGGTGTCGGATATTCACATATATTTGCAACCTCGATTAACAAGTCCTGATCATCCATACACTTTGCATTATCGATGTTTGAAAGAGCTTCACTTATACCCTTGGATATTATTTCCATCCTGAGGTTTTGATTAACAATTACAAAATTGTCTTGAAGTTGAGTTAGATAACTATCCGAACTGTCAATCGATATTTCTCTGCCCAGTGCCAGAGTTCTGTGTCCCCTGGATAATCTGCCAGCAGAAAGGCTGCCAAACTCTACAGGCACAACTTCCGTAC
>JABIBH010000134.1 GCA_018652925.1 bacterium
CAACTGCATTAGGATCGGTAATTAAAATCGATTCTGAAGTGCTCAGCGCCATGTCAAAATCATCAATTCCCAGATACGCTCTGCAAAGAGCCAGACAATACTGTACATCCGAATCATTGGAATCACAGCATTCAATGAGATAATCAACAGCTTCATTATAATGATTTTCAGCAACCAGATTTAAACCATAATCACAGTCGGCGGCAAATAGCTGGGAAGAAATAATAACTGATAAAAAGCATATGATTATGCGATTGGATCTAAACATTAAAAGCAGCCTTCCAAATCTGGAGATTTCAACCAATCCATCGACGCACTGGGTGAAGCCAATACTCAGGATCAAGCCAGGTCCATCTTATATCATCAGGATGAACCGACTGCATTTTCCTTAAAGTAGAATTAGCTTCTGCTGAATCACCAGTTCGATGCATTAAGCTTATTGTATCACGTAACACAGTTTCAGGAACTGCTACGGGTACATTATAGTCACCAGAAATGCCAGACGCGAGACTTGCCTTGGCAATCAATGAAGAAATACGTTCTGTCGATTGATCATCAGTAACAAGATTTTCAAGTAATGAGGAAACTTCTTTCCAGTTTCCAGCTAAAGACGCAGAGTACGCATATAGAAATGTCCAGGCTTCCGATGGACCAGCCTGAGTATGCTCCCCTTTGGAGACCAGCACTTCACCTCTGGCTAAAGAGAGATAACCAGCCATCAACAGAGCAGTTTCTTTCTTTTCATCCTGAATTATTTCTGACGATTGCCATTTTATAAGGTTTGATTCCAGAGCTTCAAGAAGCTCCATTCTCAACTGCACAGAAGCTAGAGCATGACGATAATTAGATTCATGCGGCCATTTATTCACAAGTTCCAAAAGGCCATCCAGAGCAACCACAGTATTATTTTCCAAATCATTGGCAGCTGCAATCAGCATTGATGCCATCGGAAAAGTTGATGGTAAATCTTGCCAGGAGGCAAGCTTTGCTTCAACCTCGGAGTATCTTCCAGTCAGCAGATATAATACAGCTGCCAGATAACAACAAAATAGCTCCTCACCAGGATGCCCTTTGTCTGGACACGTAAATTGTGGCTCAGATTCTATTACTTTCAATGCCTCATTAAATTGGGAGTTATCAGCCAGAATAAGCGCTTTAAGATGACCAGCTGTCCTGTATTTTGGATTTAATAAAAGTGCCTGCTCGACTTCAATAAATGCTTCATCGTTTTTGCCGACCTGAAAAAGAGCAGCAGCAAGTTTTACTTTATAGTCAGGCCATGCAGGATGTTCTTCACAAAGTCTTCTCATTATTGCGATACCGTCTTCCCAGCTGCCCGATCGGCAACTGGCAATGGCTAACTCAACAGAATTTCCACTTTTAGAATCAAAGGTAATATCAGTAATAATATTTATAAGGTTCGTTGGCATATTTTCGGGAGAATACGGAGCTGCTTCCTTAAGCAATAGCGATGCAGGATGGTTTTTATCTTTAACTGAATCCAGGAGATCATTCAATGAAACAGATGCATCTTCACGCTGGCCTAATTCCAATAATGCACAAATAGATAATAGCCTTGCTTCCAGATACTCTCCATTGTATCGCAAAGCGGCACTTGATTCTTCAAGTCCACCTGCCCAGTCACCAGACATACTCAGAGAATAACCATACCAAAATCTCAGGTCAGGAAATGAAGGCCAACGCACAGCAGCTTCCTCAAAATAAATGCTGCCTTTTGCATACTCTTTTTGAACAAGAGCCGCCCTGCCCTGTTTCATAAGACATTGTCGAAGATAAAAAGCAGACAGAGATCCTGTCTTGCCCTCTGCAATTTTTAAAACTGAGCGAAACAGTTTTGCCGATTCCTCAAAGTCACCATCGTTGAAAAACTTGAGGGCAATAGCATAATCACTGTTTTCATGTCGACCAAAGATGCGATCCAGAAGAGACATTATCAGTCCTGATATTTTCTCGTGTAAGCCGGTTCATTCAGATCAGGAATAAATCCATCACTGCGAAAGGCTGCTTTGCGGTTCATTATCTGTTCACCTTCAAAGTTGTCCAGCGCTTTTGCTGCTGGCCTCTCAGCTTTTGCTGGCAATATATCCAACGGAAGAATTGGGTCTTCTGCCAATTCTTCTTTTACTTCTACATTCTCAACAGCCATCTCTTGGTCAGCGAAAGAAAAAGTCAAAGACGATTGCGCAAGTGGCGGAGTTATAGCTACAGGTGCAGCCTCTACAACAGTATCGGTTATAGCACCAGCAGAAGCAACCATCGACTTTAATCCTGCTGAACCTATCATCTCCACTTCAGCAACAGTTTCCTGTTCAACTGGCGAATCTTCATTTACTTGTGAATCTGCATCAAAGCCAGTTGCAATAACTGTAACTTTGAGCTCCTCACCCAGATCTTCATCTATTCCATATCCAAATATAACATGGGCCTGATCACCGGCAGCCTCCTGCACGATTGTCATTACAGTACTTGTCTCATGCAATCCCACATTTGAGCTGACAATATTTACCAATACACTTTTTGACCCTGCAATATCGACATCTTCCAGAAGTGGAGAGCTGATTGCCAGATTGGCTGCAGTTTCAGCCCTGTCTTCTCCAGAAGCAGACCCTACACCCATCAAGGCTACACCCATGTCAGCCATTACAGAACGGACATCGGCAAAATCCAGATTTAACTGGTGAGGCTTCATAATCAGATCGTAAATACCACGTGTCGCATCATACAGAACTGAATCGGCAAACTTAAAGGCATCTTGCATTGAGATATCATTTGGCGCTACATGTAACAATCTGTCGTTGGGAATCACAATTAAGGTATCGACAGCTTCCTGCAGCTCTGCTAAACCGTTTTCAGCCTGCTCACATCTAACCTTGCTCTCAAAATGGAATGGCTTTGTGACTATACCGATTGTCAATGCGCCGCTTTGACGAGCTAATCGAGCAACTTCAGGTGCCGCTCCTGTTCCAGTGCCACCGCCCATACCGGCGGTTACAAATATCATATCACACCCTGAAACTACCTCTTTTACAGCAGAGTTATCTTCGCAGATAGCTTCTTTGCCAGTTTGAGGATTACCACCTGAGCCTAGACCTCTTGTGGTATCGGAACCAATCTGTATTTTCACATCAGCTCGGGAGTTATCAAGTGCTTGTTTATCAGTATTGACGGCAACAAATTCAACACCAGAGAGTTCAGATGCACGCATCCGGTCAACAGCGTTTCCACCGCCTCCGCCTACACCAATAACACGGATTCTAGCTAGTTGTTCAGGGTTGTCTACAAAATGAAATCGCATGACGTACCGTCTCCTCCATGAGTCGGGCTAGCGCCTAAAGGTAGGGTGATCCTTCTTCGTTTCTAATTATTAACACAGGATGCCAAATACGACCAGAACTTTATCTGTTATTTACTGTTTTTTTGCGTATTTCTAGAGAAAAAAGTTAATTTTTCTACCCTCTGCCAAGAATCCTCTTCAAAAAACCTGCAGGTTTGACTGGTATCACTTCATCTTCATAAGAATCCTGCAAACTTCCGACTTCACCAGCATATCCCCAGGCAGCCAGTCCCAAAACTGATGCCCATTGCCCATCAATTAACGAAGATTCGTTCAACAGGTTATCAGGTAAATATCTAGTTACAGCTGGAACTGAAAATACTTCTTCACACAATGCGGCTGAACCGCTACAACGACTACCACCACCGGTCAAAACTATACCATTTTTAATATGAGAAAGCTGCCCAGCCTGGACCATATCATTTTTCATCAGTTGAAATATCTCTTCAAGTCTTGGTTCAAGAATCGCAGCAATAAGCCCTGGAGATTCACTAACTTCGTTATCGCCAAACAGGACATCTGTATTTACCCCTTCAGCAAGGGATCTCAGCACCAGCCCTCTTTCAAGTTTAATAGACTCTGCTTCACTTTCCGAACACCGCAGCCCTTGCGCAAGATCAACTGTCAGATGTACACCACCCCAAGGCACTCTACCACAACCTGCCATTCCACCATTTCTGAACATAACCCAGTTAGATTCGGTGCCACCAATATCCAGCAGAATTACTCCAGCTTCTTTTTCTTCCGAAGTGAGAAGTGCAGTAGCTGCTGCCAGAACGTCGATGCACCATCCTGCAGCTTCCAGTTTGGCCATATTCACAGTTCGTTCAATATTTCCAGTAACGCTTCTGGAGCCGGTTATCAGAAATGCTTCCACTTCCAGGTGTGAACCGATACGACCAACAGGATTCAAGATACCACTTACGCCATCGACACTATATTCAACAGGATTAACAGAGAGTATTGAGTGATCATAAGGAATTGACATAGTTCTGGCTTTGTCCAAAACAGCTTCGATATCGTCCTGAGAAATACTTCTGGGGCCGTTGACAATTTGATGTTGGCTGCGAGCATACAAATAGCGTAGATGAGATCCGGTTATTGTATAGTAAATACCACTGATATCGACGTCAGCACTTTTTTCAGCCTGTTTGATCATGCGCCTGACTGCATTATAGCCAGCATCAAGGTCAACAAAATCACCATCTTTAAAACCGGATGTCTGTACTTCACCTTTGCCAACAACACTCATAGAACCATCTGGCTGGACATTAACAACAAGGGTACGGAAGGTTGTCGTGCCAAGATCTGTTGCTACTATTAATTGAGGTTGTCCCATTCTATAACACCTATTTCCCGTCAGGATTTCTCACGAATATAAACCTGTTGCTCAAAGCGTAAATCAATGATCGATTCATCTGCCAGTTCCTGGGCTACAATCAAATATCTTCCAAGCCTTTGTGCAAACTCTTCTACTCCAAGAACCAATTTGTTATGACTACCTTGCAGCACTACACTCAGGCCATCTTCGCCAAGAATGATAAAATCGACTGGAAACTTCACGTCAAATTCTATTGCATCGGTAGCCTGTAAAAGCTCATTCAACAATGCACAATCGGTATTATTTGGCAAGCTTCCTTTATTTAAGTTATTAATAAATAACGGAATTTCCAAGGATTGTGCCGGTTTGATAAGTTTTTGGAATGACCCGTTATCAAGCAATGCCATTGTGGAGCTTCCCGTATCCATTAGCAAGACAGGATGCCATTCCTCGACAACCACTTTCACAGTTGATGGCAAACGACGACCAACACGCACACTTTTGACGCACGGTAATACAGAAATACGCAGAGAGATACTGTCAGAATCAAGTTTCCAAATATTTGAACCCAGAGACGACTGCAAAATATCTTTTACATCATTTTCATCGGCATAATAAACATTGTATGTTTCAATTTTCGAGATTGCAAACAGACTGGAATTCAGTAATAAATACCCACCAACAACTATCGACAGAAAAAACAGTACAGAAAAGAACCGGAAAAAATACTGGCGAACACTACTTCTCTGGTCAGTTTTTTTTGTGACCAATTCTTTTTTTCTTGAATTAAGTTTAAGAAATTTGTACATCAATTGCTCTTCCGATTCTTCAGCAATTCACAAATTTCATCAACCAACCGGCCAATATCTCCAGCACCAAGAGTAAGAAACAAGTCTCCGGATTTGACGTTTTCGTCCAGCCAACCAGGCAACTCGTCCTGGCCTGAAAGCAAATCTACAGTTGCATCTTTTCTTTCCATTGCATCTGCAATCAAATGGCTGCCAACACCAGATGGAGCAACTTCACTGGCTGCATAAACTGGCAAAAGCGCAACATGGTCAGCCAGAGCCAGGGCATCAGCAAATTCTTCAGTGAATCTAGCAGTTCTTGAATATCGATGGGGTTGAAACAGAGCTACAATACGTTTTTGTGTACTGGCAGCAACTTTAAGTGTAGCTGATATCTCTGTTGGATGGTGTCCATAATCATCAACAACTTCTACACCGGAAATGATGCCTCTGCGTTCATATCGTCTGGAAACTCCCTGGAAATTTTTCAACGCCAGGCTTATTTGACCAAACGAAACTCCAAGCTCCATACCAACAGCTACAGCTGCAAGTGCATTCAGTATATTATGGTCTCCAGGAAGTTGAATTGACAACACACCAAGTTCAGAGTCATTCACAAATACAGAAACTTCACCAGAATCGTTTTTAACTGCTTTTACTTCCGCATCGTCACTAAAACCGTAAGTAATAATTTTTCTATCCAGGCCTGGTATTAGAGCTCTGACTTCAGGATCATCAATGCAGAGAACTGCTGCACCATAGAAAGGCACTTTATCAAGGAATGTGCGGAAAGCATCTCGTAATGCATCCATATCCGGATAAAAATCGACGTGTTCCAGATCCATATTTGTCACAACAGCAAGAGTAGGTAGCAACTTCAGAAAAGAGCCGTCACTCTCGTCTGCCTCAGCTACAAGATATTCACCCTTTCCCAGAACAGCATTTGCGCCTGTGGCAAGAGCACGTCCACCAACAACGACTGTCGGATCCAGATTGCCTCCAACCAGAGCTTCAGCAATTAAAGATGTTGTTGTTGTTTTGCCATGACTGCCTGCAACTGCAATCCCGTATTTTAGACGCATCAGTTCAGCAAGCATTTCTGCTCTGCGAATTACAGGTACCTTGTTGCGTCGAGCCTCAATCAGTTCTGGATTAGATTCTGGAACTGCGGAGGAATATACAATTACATCGGCACCGGAAATTTGTTCTGCCTTGTGCCCGATAAATATTGTTGCACCCATCTCAGCCAACCGCAGAGTGGATTTCGATTCATGCAAATCACTGCCACTAACCCGATAATCAAGATTCAGTAATATTTCAGCAATTCCACTCATGCCGATACCACCAACAGCTACCAGATGAATATGCCTGGTATTACGAAACATTAGACTCTCCATTGATGTTATTTAAAAATCCTAAAATGTTTTCTGCAATTACTTCAGCTGAATCAATTCGCCCCAACGCTGCACAGGATTTCCCCATCTCGGCAAGACGTGATTTATCCTCGATAAGAGCAGTTACAGTTGTGAACATTGACTCTCCATTAAAGCTATCATCCTTGATCACAACAGCTGCACCAGCATTTTCAAAGTCAGATGCATTATAGAACTGATGATCATCGGTTGCGTAAGGGTACGGTACTAGTATTGATGGTTTTCCAGCAACTGCCAACTCGGCCAAAGTCATTGCACCTGCACGACAGACTACAATGTCAGCCCACTGCAATGCAGATGGCATATCATTGATATAACTATCGATATTAATCCTGTCGACAGGAAACTCACTATAGGCAGAAGTTATTTCAGCATGAGTGCCCATATCACCTGTCTGCAAGTGCAGATTCAGATGCGGCAGCTTGAGAAAATCGTTTGCAGCATCAGCAACAGCCCGATTGATTGTGCGTGCACCTCTGCTACCACCAAAGACAAGCAAATTTACAGAGTTGTCAGCAACACGAGCTGAAATCTTGCCAAATTCTGCACGTACTGGATTGCCAGTTGCTAAAGTTCTGCCAATCGGAAAATATTTTTTGGCAGATTCAAAACCGAGATAAATTCGTTTTGCATATTTACCCAACAATCGATTTGTAGAGCCAGGTATTGAATTCTGCTCTTGAATAAATACGGGATAACCGAGTAGAAACGCAGTCAGCAAAACCGGTACACTGACAAAGCCACCGGTACCAATTACGGCTTTTGGACGCAGTTTCAAAAGCAAAGTGAAAGACTGTATAATTCCGATGAAAAGATTTACTACAAACATCACCTGAGCGGTAAAGCCCAGACCTCTTGCCCCGGAAGCTGAAACGTAGGAAATGTTGTACCCAGCACCAGGAACAAGCTGTGATTCAATCCCTTTTTTTGTACCAACAAAATTTATTTTGCAGTCAGGATCCGCAGACTGGAGAGCGCCCGCAATTGCGAGGCCTGGATAAACATGCCCCCCTGTCCCACCACCGGTTATTATATATGTAGATCTGCGAGCCATCGTTTTCCTGTCTTTTATACTACAGTTCTTTTACTTACTCTGAACCGCTTTGTGCGCAAATCGATGCTGAACAGAACCCCGATTGCAGCCATATTTGTAATCAATGCTGATCCACCGTAACTGATAAATGGTAGAGGCAATCCCATTACAGGTATAAGCCCTACAACCATCGCCAGATTGGCAAGTGCATAGATTGCAATAATCGTGGTTAATCCTGATGCTACAAGAAAACCGAATTTATCGCCAGCTCTAGCTGCAATTAGAAAACCTCTCCAGACCAACAATGCAAACAATGACAAGGTAACAACACAACCCAGCAAACCAAATTCTTCGCCAATTACTGCAAAAATAAAATCTGTATGAGGTTCCGGTAAAAAAGCAAGACGCTGATGACTGTCGCCAACTCCCATGCCGGTTACACCGCCAGAACCGATTCCAAGCAACGATTGCTTGACCTGATAACTTACAGGATCACCGGTAATACCATGAAACCAGTCTGTTAATCGGCTATTAATTTTGGGAACCAGAAAATAGGCTGCAGCAATTATTGGGATCAAAGCGCCAATTATATATCCAACATACTTACCTGACATCCCTGCGATATATAGCATCGCAACAGTAACCACCAGCATAACCAGTGCATTCCCATAATTTGGTTGTAATATCAAAGCAATTATTGTCGATGCAATCAAAGTAGATATAAATATCAACTGTCTTCTGTTTTTCTTTATACTATCGAGTCCCGCCCCAAATTGATGTGCAAGAAACAGCACCAGACCTACTTTGACAATTTCAACAGGCTGTATCGGCAAAAAAGAAGTGTTAATCCATCTACTGCAACCTGCGCGAGTTGTTACCAGACCGGTCTTGCTCAAAACGACAGTTGCAATAACAAGCAAAGTTCCTAACACCAGCAGAGAGTAACTGGGAATGCGGCTGTCCAGTTTTCTATAATTTGTGCTCGCTACTATTACCAGAACAACAATTCCGAGAGCCAGTCGCGCCAAATGACTAAACAGGTAATATGTATCGCTGGAAGCAGTTTTGTGAAAACTTCCTGCATTATAAACCATGACAGCACCTATCAAGCAGAGTACTGCAACTGCGCTAAGCAGCCCGTTATCACACATTTCAAAAGATGATCGTAAATCCCTGTACCGTCGATTAATCATTACAAAACGCTTTCTCCTGAAGTGATTTTGCAGCTTCTGTAAATGCTCTGCCACGATCTGCATAATCGGTGAACATATCAAAACTTGCGCATGCAGGGCTCAACAACACGGCACATTGCCCTGCAGATAATTCATAAGCTTTTTCAACAGCAGACTGCATGCTGTCAGCGAAATGCAAATCGATATGACCATCAAGTGCGGTCGCGATGTTTTCTGCTTCATCTCCAATTAAAACAACGGATTTTATAACTGAAGAATACTCAGCCAGTGGCGAATAGTCTTCACCTTTACCGCTACCACCTGCAATCAGAACCAAAGGAGAATCCAAACCAGACAACCCGGCACAAACTGCATGAACGTTGGTTGCTTTTGTATCGTTGATAAATACAACGTCTCCAAGTTCTGCAACTACTTCCTGCCGATGAGACAATGCTTCGAAAGATTTAAGCCCTTCTGAAATTTGAGAGATGTCAATGATTGCAGAAATTGCTGTTACCGCAGCCATTACATTCAACATGTTTGGTGCGCCCGTCAAAGCAAGTTCATCAATATTGGTTACTGGTTGTTGGTCGCAATAAAGAACACCTTCTTCAATCCAGCAGTCGGCCGAGTCAGATTTTTCGCCAAACAGCTTCATTACTGGAGAGTTCCATTGCCTGGCCATTTCACATTCGGTCCAGGTTACTGCAGTACCTTCAGGCAATATCGATGAAAACAATTTTCGCTTTGTCTGGTAGTAATCATCAAGAGTTTCGTATCGGTCCAGGTGATCTGGAGCAAGGTTCAGAATAACTGCAACATCGACAGCAAACGTGTCAATAGTTTCAAGCTGGAAGCTACTCACTTCAATTACTGCCACTGAATCAGAACCCAGCGTGTCGGCAACAAGACTGAAAGGAGTTCCGGTATTACCAACGGCAATAGCATTGATTCCCAGAGAATTAATCAGATGAGCAGTCAATTCTGTGGTAGTAGTTTTTCCATTTGTACCTGTGATTGCAATAATACGACCGTTGAAAAACCTGGTAGCAAGTTCCATCTCTCCGATAATCGGAATTTTGCAGTTTTCAAGATATTCATGAGTCAGAGAAATACCCGGGCTGATTACAATCTCGTCCGGCTCTACAGTGAGTTCTTCAGCCCAGTTCTCTCCTGTAAAAACATAATCGAAATCTTTGGCATCTAAATTTTGTGTTTGAAAATCATCTACACCAATTACAGTTGCACCTTGTCTTTTAAGTAGGCCGGCAGCGGCCAAGCCACTGCGAGCCAATCCGAACACCAGCACTGTTTTTCCTGAATAATCCAACTCTACCTCACTGTAATTTTAACGTGCTCAGCCCAACAAGAAGGAGCAATATACCAATTATCCAAAAGCGAACAACTATCTGAGTTTCCGACCATCCCAGTGCTTCAAAATGATGGTGAATCGGGGCCATGCGAAAAACGCGTTTACCGCTGCGCATTCTGAACGAGCCAACTTGAATCATCACACTCAATGCTTCGATAACAAACATGCCACCAATAACAGCAAGCAGCATTTCCTTTTTTACCAGAATAGCAATTGTACCAAGTGCCCCACCTAGAGCAAGACTACCGGTATCCCCCATAAATATCTTCGCCGGGTGCGCATTAAACCACAGGAACCCCAAAGCCGCTCCAACAACTGCACCACAGAACACAGTGAGCTCACCAGCACCGGGCAGATATACAATATTCAAATATCCTGAGTAAATAATGTTACCAGTCAGATAACTCAGTAATGCAAAGCCAGCAAATGCAAAGGCACTTAAGCCGATTGCCAATCCATCAAGACCATCGGTCAAATTAACCGCATTGCTGGTACCAGTTACAACAAGTATCAAAAGAGGCAAGTAGAACCAGCCCCAGTCTAAAATTATGTTTTTGAAAAATGGGACTGCAGTACTTGTCGATAATTCTCCGCCATCAACATGAACCAGAATAATCCACAACAAAGCGCTGAAACCAACCTGGCCAGCCAACTTGAATCTGCCAATCATCCCTTTTGGTTTCTTCCTGACAACTTTCAAATAATCGTCAACAAAACCGATTGTACCCATCCAGACTGTTGACAACAATGCAAGCTGAATAAATCTATTCCCAAGATTGGCCCACAACAGTGTTGGAATCACAATTGCAGCAATAATCAATACACCACCCATTGTTGGTGTACCGACTTTGGCTTTATGACTTTCCGGGCCATCGCCACTGAAAGTCTCGCCAATCTGCAGCGATTGCAGTTTTGTAATTACAAAATTGCCAAATATAAACGATATCAACAACGCAGTAACTGCAGCATAAGCAGTTCTGAAAGTAATGTATTGAAATACATTGAATGCAGTCCATTGATCCTGAAGTGGGTAAAGAAAATGGTAAAACATTACTGAGCAACTCCCTTAGATCCATCATTAATTAACTCAAGGTAACCATCAATTACCAGCTCCATCTTTGACGACCTCGACCCCTTTATCAACACAAGG